>JBNKNP010000119.1:0-22872 GCA_050293905.1 Desulfobacteraceae bacterium
ATGAGTTTAAAGCCTGTTTTTCCGATCCGGCCGTCGCCAATGTGCGCGTGGCGGTCTCTTCTTGAACCCAGCCGGGTTTGACTGTCATTGAGATGAATGGCAAACAGACGGTCAAAGCCGATAATGGAATTAAAATCAGCCATGACCTTGTTATAGCTTGAGGGGGTACGGATATCATATCCTGCGGCAAACATGTGGCAGGTGTCCATGCAGACACCGGTTTTTTCAGAATAACCGGTGCGTTCAAGAAGGGCTGCAATCTGTTCAAAACAATGGCCAAGGCAGGTCCCCTGGCCGGCGGTGGTTTCAATTAACAGGCGGGGCCATGGCTGTGCCCGGGAGAGACTGAATATGCTGTCAAGGCTTTTGGCTGCCTGTTCAATACCGGCGGTTACGCCGGTTCCCATATGGGAACCGGGATGGAGCACTATAAAATCAATTCCAAGGCGGGAGGAGCGAATCATTTCCTGTTTCAGCGCATGGATTGATTTATTCAGTTTTTCCCTGTCATTTCCTGCAATATTTATCAGATAGGATGCATGGGTCAGGACCTTTTTGATTTTAGATTGTTTTCTTTTTTTTAAAAAAAAGCGGATACTGCTTTTGTCAGGCATGCTTTCCTGCCAGGTCCTGGCATTTTTAGAAAACAACTGGACCGCATTGCAATCCAGTTTCCTGGCGGTGATCAGTGCATTTTCAAGACCGCCTGCCACTGAAAAATGACCGCCGATCAGCTGGGTATCTTTATCCGGGGTTTTCATTTCTGGAATAAGTCATGCCTGATCAGCATCCAAAAAACAAGTAAAAAGGGCTGGAACCGGTAATTGCCGTTCTGCCGGAAAAAGGTTATATCCTTTTTTCTTTGCAGGCAGGATCATATGCAAATGAAATTCTTATTGCATGGGGATTTGATTTGCAGGTATACTTGCCGGATAAATAAAAAATTTCAATTTTTAAACAGGGCAAAAAAATCATATGCAGAAAATAGCCGTATTCCAGCAAAATGGCTCGGGGAAGACGAAAATTGAAGGAATCAACACCTTTGGCGAAAAACAATTCAAGATCGAAACCATTGATATTGACGGTCCCCTGCCGGAACTCATAGACGACACCTCTCCCTACCTGCCGAAAACCATTGAGGCTGACCTGGTCCTGGATTATTTGAAACACAGGGACCTGTCTGAAGATCTGAGCCTTTTATGTGAAAAGCTTAAGATACCCGTGATTGCTTCAGGAAAGAAAATTACAACCGGTAAGGCCATCTGCCCGCCCACCTGCTGCACGCTTTCAAAATACAGCCACCTGGGTGATTATGGCGGTCAGTTCGGTGCTCCGGAGATTATTGTGACAACCCAAGGAGATCGCATTAAACAGATAAAGGTTATCAAAGGCGCTCCCTGCGGTGCCACATGGCAGGCAGCCGGAAAAATGAAAAATCTGTCCATTAACGAGGCATTGACGCGTTTTGGCCTTGAAGTCCAGTTCTGCTGCACTGCCAATCCGGCTGCCTGGGATCCGTTATGGGGAAAAAGTCCGGTCCACGTGGCAGCCGATATCCATTCGGCTGCATTGAAAACCTGCCTGAAAAAAAAATGATGGTCGCAGCCAAGGTCAAATCCTTATGAAAAATTTGCATTTTGTCCTGAATAATGTCGAATTGATTTATTCAGTCAAACAAAGCCTTAAAAAAACATATTCAATCAATTCAACCACCAATATCGTTGATGCCCTTCAATATTTGAGAAATACCAGAAGTGATTTTGTTTTTATCGATATCAATATTTTAAATCAGGCAGCAACCGACAGTAATTATAAAGCTGTTTTTCAGACCTTTAACCTGGTCGTCCCGAATATCAGCTTTGTTATTATGGCAGCGCCTGAATTGCTCAGGGATGCCGTGAAAATCGTCAATGAAGGTGCTGATTCCTACCTGACGTATCCGCTGGTGTCCGATGAAATTCAACTTGTGGTTGACAGCATTCTGGAACAGAAAAGAGCGGAATCAGAGCTTGATTATCTAAGAGATCAGATCTGGCAGGAAGACGAGTTTGACATGGTCCAGACAAAGAGTCCGGCCATGAAAAAGGTGTTTGAAAATATCAGAGCGGTGGCTTCCACGAAAAGCACGGTCCTGCTGTTAGGAGAGACAGGAACAGGGAAAGGGTTTACTGCCAGATTCATCCACAAGTTGTCCTTGAGAAAAAATGAACGGTTTATTGAGGTTCACTGCGGAGCTATTCCGGATACCCTGATTGAAAGTGAAATGTTTGGCCATGAACGAGGCTCGTTTACAGGTGCTGTCAAAAGAAAACTGGGGAAATTTGAGATTGCAGGCGGCGGTACGATTTTTCTTGATGAAATCGGTACCATTACCCCCTCAGCCCAGATCAAGCTCCTTCAGGTTCTTCAAAACGGCACCTTCCAGAGGGTTGGCGGTGAAGAGCAAATCCATCCGGATGTAAGAATCATTACAGCAACCAATATCGATTTAAAACAATTGTGCAAGGATAAACTGTTTCGAACAGATCTTTATTACCGGTTGAATGTTTTTCCAATTGAACTGCCTGTGTTAAGGGACAGAAAAGAAGATATCCCCAAATTAATCGAGATTTTTTTAGACAGGCTCAATACATTTCATGCAAAGGAAATCCTTGATATTCATCCCCAGGTGCTGGATGCATTTTTGTCTTATTCCTGGCCCGGAAATATCAGGGAACTGGAAAATATCCTGGAACGGGCCTATATCCTGGAAAAAACGTCAGTATTAAGACCTGAAAGTTTTCCCACTGATCTGTTTTTACAAAAAAAAGAAATCATTCCGGGACTTATTGATCCGGGGTTGACGCTTTCCCAGGTCAGAAAGCAGGAAATGGCAAAAATAGAACAGCGCTACCTTGATATGGTATTGTCGGCATGCAATGGCAGGATAAATGCTGCGGCAAAGGCTGCCGGAATAACCACGCGGCAGCTCCATAAATTGATGACCAGGCACGCACTTCGCAAGGAAAATTATAAAAAAAGAGGGTAACGTCGGGTGGTTCGTTAGTGGATGGTTTTCTTTTCCGTACCCGGGAAAAACCGGGATGTCTTTCCGGTGAAGTAGTATACCCCAAGACCGGTCCATTCCCGCAAAGCAAAATTTAACCGGCTTAAATTTCCAGAAAAATCAATTCTTATCTTCAGTGCTGTTTTTTTGTGCGTTAGATGGTCCACAGGATAGGGAATGACTTGCCAGCCTGCTTTTTCAAAACATCCCACCGAGCGGGGCATATGGGATGCGGATGTGACTATAATCCATTTGTCACCGGGTTCGGGTTTGATTTTTTCATAAGCATATACTGCATTTTCATAGGTGTTTTTTGATTCAGACTCAAAGATCATTGAATGCATATCAATGCCCAGTTCTTTAAACAGCTGCCGCGCCACCTGGGTGCTTTTATATTTCTGGCGGCTGACACTGCCGGTTCCGCCGATGAAAGCATGCCGGGCTTTTGGGTATTTTTTGATCAGCCGGATATAGCCCAAATAACGTTCCGAAGATGAGTTTAGTTCAACCTGCTGCCACAAAATGGTATGGTATATGTTTTCAGACCCGGCCAGCATGATAATGCCGTCTACAGATTCGGGCAGGTTTTTTTGAACAGGGAATCGATTTTCCAGGGGGGTTAATAATAGATCTCCAATTGGGAAAACAGTTATGAAAAGGATGATGGAAACCGTGCCAGTCAATATTTGTACAGCCGGTTTAATCCGCTTGAGCCGGAGCAGGAAAAGGGACAGGCACAATAAAAAAACCAGGATGATGTCCGGTGAAAAGCAACCCCATAAGAATTTAGATGCCAGAAAGAACATTTGATCCATTATTGAGGGCCTATTGGTTATTACGTAATTTTAAAGAATGAGTAGACTGACAGAACTTGCTTTTTATTAAACAAAACATAAATAATCCTCCGGGATCGGGAATATTGCTATCTGTAAGATACAGGGTAACACATTGTACCTGTATCAGGTCTGAACAAAAAAAGACAAGAAATAATTTTCAGCAGCATATCAAAGCATGAAAATTCAATTTTCTCTTGTGCCGGACCTGATTATTTTATAGATCAGGTTTATGAAGATTAATTTAATATTAATGGACTGGCTTACACATCTTTATTATCAGGATCTTTTCGCTCTTTTCACGTTTATTTTAGGAATTTTCGGGTATAAGTTGTTTCTTGCCGGGATGTTTCGCCATAAGCGAGATAAACTTTATATCGACAGGCTTCAAGACTTTCGGAAAGCCTGGGTCGAAAAATTCGCCATGGGGACCGACCCCATCGTGGTGGTTCAGACGATGCGAAACAAGATCATGATCGGCTCCTTTATGGCGTCCACTTCCATCCTGCTCGTCATCGGCTGTTTTAATCTCCTGTTCGGCTTTGACATGGAGAAAATCGCCTCCAATCATATTTTTATATTCCTCACGCCTGATCCCTATATCCGGGCCATAAAAATACAACTGATGATCGTGACACTGATTTACTCATTCTTCCATTTTTTGTGGTATATTCGGGAACTTCACCAGATGACACTGATCTTAAATGTTCCTGAAAGCCGGATAAGAGAGACGATCAGCGGCAATCCCGTGGAATATATAACCCATCTTTTTCTCAACTCAGGATTCCATTTTTCCAGGGGCATCCGGGGATATTATTTTATGATCCCCCTGATTCTGTGGATGTTTCATCCTATTTTAATGTTGGTTTCTTTTTTCAGCATCATGTATTTTCTAATCAAACGGGATCTGGGGCTGGTTTCCTTCAATACGAAATTTTAAAGGATGAAAAGTCCGGCAGGCCCGGGTCCGGTATGACTTTGACATTTGTGACCACTGAGGAGGGTGATCCCCTGCGGCACCATTCAATCATCCGGTCAATTTTTTCCTGGTCACCCTGAAAAACAGCTTCCACTGATCCGTCGGGCAGATTTTTGACATATCCGGTGACGCCGGTTTCATTTGCTGCCTGCCGGGTGTGGTCCCGGTAGAAAACGCCCTGGACCCTGCCGGTAACAATGACCTTGACCTGGTTGATGTCCGTCATTTTTTGTCTCCTTTTTTAAATTGATTTAAAGAAGCTTTTTTAACCGCATGTGCACCAAATCTTTCGGCAATGCCGTCAACCGCCCGGTCCACGGATTCCCACTGTTGGGTGTGAGTGTTGTCCTGTGTCAGCAAAGATAACTGGACAGGGCAGTTTTTATCTTTCAACCCGCTGACCCCAACTCCGATCAGTCGGATTTTCTTTTTCAAATGGATTGATTGAACCAATAAAAGTGCTTCATTAAAAATATCAGTAGAAGAGCACACATACTCTGATAATCTGTTTTGCCGGGTAATCTGTGAAAAATCACTGAATTTTAATTTGATGGCCACATTGTTACAGAGCAGATTCTTTCTGCGCAGCTGCCGTCCCACGGTCTGGCTTTTATCCAGTATGATCTGTTTGATGGTGTTATAATCAGAAATATCCGCCGGTAAGGTGGTCTCGCTGGAAATGGATTTTCGTTTTGCACCGGTTGTAATGGTCGAGGCATCCATCCCCAAGGATAGTTCGTTTAACCGCCTGCCCATGCTGCCGAATTTTTGAATTAATACGGGCAGGGGAAATTTTTGAATGTCGCCAAGGGTTTTTATTTTTAACAGCAGCATTTGCTTTGTGGCTTTTTTTCCCACCCCGGGAACCTGTTCAATGGGCAGGGTGTTAATGACGTTTTGCATCTGTGATTTTTCAATAATGGTTAATCCGTCCGGTTTATTCATATCAGAGGCAATTTTTGATAAAAATTTTACCGGCGCTATTCCCACAGAGCTGGTCAAAGACAGGCTTTTGAATATTTTATCCTTAATGGCCATGCCTATCTGTTCTGGAGAACCGAAAAGTCTTTCACAGCCGTGGATATCCAGGTAGGCTTCATCAATGGAAACCGGTTCAACCAAGGGAGAAAACCCGGAAAGGATTGCCATGATTTTTTTTGATTCATCTTTATATTTTCTCATGTTACCGGCAATAATTTCAAGATGGCGGCACTGCTGTTTTGCCTGGAAAACCGGCATGGCGGAATGGATGCCGAATTTCCTTGCTTCATAGCTGGCCGTTGCCACCACACTTCTTTTATGATCCTTTGAAATGATCACGGGCTTGCCCATAAGCTCTGGATTATCTCTTTGTTCAATGGCGGCAAAAAAAGCATCCATGTCAATGTGCAGGATCATTCTTCTGCAACTCGATTTTCTGCATTTCCAGAACATATTTATGAATCAGTTCATGCTGGTCCAGAGAACATTGCTCAAACAGGCAGTGGCAGGTTCCGGTTTCACTGATGTTAATAATACGCAAACCGGCAAAAAAGGTGGAGTCTCCGGTGAAATCGGGAATGTCCAGTCTGAATTTGATAAATTCAAAATCAAGGGGCTTAAATCCGTTGTTTTTAAAGGCCATGCCCCCGGCACTGATATCTATAACCCGGACGGTTTTTCCCTGGAACTGGATTTCCAGTTTTTCATTTTCTTTAAACTGGTACCGGTATGTGGCTCTCTGGTCATCTGTTTGATGGATAATGGCATCATCTGCCGGTTTCTTTTTTTTCCAGAACAAATTCAACCCTCCTGTTTTGAGCACGATTTTCTTCAGAAGTATTCGGCACCACCGGCATAACATCCCCATATCCCGTGGCCGTCAGTTTCCTGGGATCTACCCCTTTTGATATCAAATGTTTTAAAACAGTTGTGGCCCGAACGGCGGATAATTCCCAGTTGGACGGGAAAATGGGCGTGGAAATGGGAATGTCATCTGTATGGCCTTTGATATTAATATTATATTCAGGATAGTCTTTTAGAATTTGAATGATTTCATCAAAAATGGAGACAGCGGCATTGTTCAGGGATGCAGAACCTGAATCAAATAAAGCTTTTCCCTGGATGGTGACAATAACTTTTCCATCCAGAATCCGCGTTGAGATATCATCCCTTTGATAGCTTTTCCGGGAAAACCGGCGTAAATTTTCAAACAGGGACCGGGTCCTTGACCTAAGTCCGGTAATATCTTCAATGGAGATCCGGGTGTCTGCCGTTTCCGGGATTTCCATCAGCTCCGTAAGTCCGATCAGATTCTGTCCCTGCTCCACCTGGACCTTGATGTCTTCCACGGCCTTTCTGTATTTTTCCTTTTCAAAAGAGGCAAGGGTATATAACAAGATAAAAAAGACCAGCAGCATGGTCATCAGATCCGCATAGGTCACCAGCCAGGTGGCCTCATCATCATAGGTGATGAATGTGGAATTATAGGTGTTGTCTCTCATGTCTCTTTTTTAAGGTTCATTTTGGTCATGGGTTTTCTTAAACGTGAAGAAATAAAGCTGGACAATTTTTCATAGATTATCACCGGATTATTGTTTTTAATGATTGAAATAGCACCTTCTCTTTTGATTTCAAGATTAATGATTTCAATCACTGTCCGTGACCGCAGTTTGCCTGCAATGGGCAGGAAAAAGAGGGTGGATAATAAAGAGCCGTAAAATGTGGTGAGCAGGGCAACGGCCATGGCAGGTCCGATGTTGGCAGGATCCTGGAGGCGGCTGAGCATCTGCACCAGCCCGATCAGGGTTCCGAGCATGCCGAATGCCGGCGCGTAAATTCCCATTTTTCTGAAAACGTCCTGGACAATGAAATGACGCATTTGAAGGGATTGAATTTCCGTGGTGAGCGCAGCCCGGATCACTTCTTCCGAGGATCCGTCAGCCAGAAGACCGCAGGCTTTTTTTAAGAACAGTGAATCGGTTTTAATTTTACTGAGTTCAAGCAGACCCTGCCGCCGGCTGATATGGCTGAGTTTGATCATGGTGGCCACGGCATCATTCGGGTCTTCCTTGTCCTTTGAAAAGACAAAATAGGCAGCTTTAAAGGCAGCAAGGACATCCCTGAACTGGAAGGTGATCAGGGTGGTGGCAAGCGTCCCGCCGAACACGATCATCATCCCCTGGATATTAATGAAATTGTAAAGGTCTCCACCCAGGTAAATCGCGCTGATGATCAGTGAAAAACCGGAGATAATCCCGATAAAAGATGCAATATCCATATGCCCTGCGGTATCCTTATTAATTAAATATTGAGCAGTTAAAGATAATTATTATGAAGATTTAAGTCCATGCTATATGATAAATATTTACGGGTCAAGAGTTTGAAAGCTTCAAAACTAAAGATTGATTATCAATGGCTGAATTTGGTATGGTTTTTTCAATTTTAATAAAGGCCTTAAAAATAACAAAGTTGCCTGGGCTAAAGAAGTTTAAAATAATAAAAATACCGGAGTCAAAATGAAATTTAAAGCACTGCTTCTGGTGATGGTCTGGCTTGCCTGTCTTGTTTTTTGGAGCTGTCAGAACAAGGGAGAGGATAAAAAGCAAACCACGGAACAGACCCCGTCAACCGCCCGGACAGCCCCTGAAGCGGATCAGGAAAAAGATCGGGAAAAACAATTTCAACCATTGCCCGAAGGCATCCAGTGGCTGACCAATGATATGGATCCGGTCTATTCATCGCCACAGGCAAAAAAAGGCGGGATATTTCACTCTGCATTATTGAGCTTTCCCCTGACCTTCCGGGTGGTGGGCCCGGATTCGAATTCGTCTTTCCGAAGTGCGATTTTAAACAATCAGCTCTCGTTAATCGGCATTCATCCCAATACGGAGAACATCCTGCCGGAACTGGCCACTCACTGGGCCTTTGCCCCGGATAAGAAAACCATGTATTTCAAGCTGGATAAGGATGCAAGATGGTCGGACGGCACGCCTGTAACCGCCCGGGATTATGTGTATACACTAAAATTTATGCGGTCGGAGCATATTATTGCACCCTGGTATAATGATTATTATTCCAAAGAGATCGAAAAGGTCATGGTTTATGATGATTATACTATTGGTGTAAAAAGCACCAAGGCTGTGCCGGATCTTTATTTGAAACTGGGCATATCTCCCACACCCAGCCATTTTTTCGGTACTTTGGACGATAATTTTGTTCAGCACTACAATTGGAAAATCGTTCCCAATACCGGTCCTTACCAGATCAGTGACTTTGAAAAAGGAAAATTTGTTAAATTCAAGCGGAAAAAAGACTGGTGGGCTAAAGATAAAAAGTATTTTAAGCACCGGTTTAATGTGGACATGGTCATTTTTGACGTGATCCGGGATTTTAATCTGCAATGGGAATATTTTAAAAAGGCAAAGATAGAGGTCTTTGGCTTGACCCTGCCCAAATACTGGCATGAAAAATCCAGAAATGAATTGTTTGAAAAGGGTTATATCAATAAAATCTGGTTCTTCAATGATGAGGAACGCTCTGCCCAGGGATTATGGCTGAACCAGGATAAAAAGATCTTTCAGGACAAACAGGTGCGGTACGCCTTTGCCCATGCCATGAATGTCCAGAAAGTGATTGATGAGGTACTGCGAAAGGATTATTTCAGGCTCTCCCAGGCAACCTTCGGATATGGCCGGTATACCGATTACACTATCAAACCCAGGACCTATGATATCGTAAAAGTGGAAAACCTCATGACAGGGGCTGGATGGACACGGGGCAGCGACGGCATCTGGGCAAAAAACGGTCTGCGGTTTTCAGTAAAAGTGACTTACTCCTATGAAGAGCATATGCCAAGGCTTGTGGTGTTAAAAGAAGAAGCATCAAAGGCCGGCATTGAGCTGGTGCTGGAACGCCTTGATCCTTCAGCTTCTTACAAAAAAGTCATGGAAAAGAAACATGATGTGGCCTGGGTGGCCTGGAGCACGGGCATGCGGCCGGCCTTCTGGCAGCACTGGCATTCGGAAAATGCCCACAAACCCCAGACCAATAATATCACCAATACAGATAACCCGGAAATGGACAAGTTCATAGACCAATACCGGGCCAGCCTGGATGAAGAAGAAAGAATCGCCCTGTCCAAAAAAATACAGCGCCTGGTGCATGATCAGGGTGCCTTTGTTCCCACCTTTATGGTCCCGTATGTAAGGGAAGGCTACTGGCGGTGGCTTCAATTACCGGAATTTCACGGTACGCGGCGGTCCGATGACCTGTTTGATCCGTTTTCATCCATGACCGGCGGGCTTTTCTGGATTGATCCGGATATAAAAGAGCAGACAGTCACTGCCATGAAAAAGGGAGAGACGTTTAAACCCCTGATCATTGTGGACAAACAATTCAAGGTGGAGTAGGCAGCACCGATGGAAGAATCCATACTTTTAGAGGTGAAAGACCTTGCGGTTGAATTTGATACGGAATCAGGCTGTGTCCGGGCGGTGGATCAGGTTGGATTCCAGCTCAAACAAGGCCGGGTTCTGGGCATTGCCGGTGAATCCGGATGCGGTAAAAGTGTAACTGCCCTGAGTATCATGCGGCTGCTGCCCAGGCCGGTTTCCAGGATAGTCAATGGAAAAGCGCTGTTTGACGGTCAGGATATCTTTCAGCTGCCCACACAGCAGATGCACCATATCCGGGGGAAGAAAATATCCATGATTTTCCAGGAGCCCATGACCGCCTTGAATCCGGTGCATAATGTGGGCAGGCAGATCATTGAAATCTATCAGCTTCATTTCCCGGCCATGTCTAACAATGAAATGAACCGTGCTGCAAAGGGAATGCTTGAAAAAGTCGGGATAGCGGATCCGGAAAAGGTATTGAAAAAATTTCCCCATCAACTTTCAGGCGGTATCCGGCAGCGCGTGATGATTGCCATGGCATTGGCATGCGAACCGCAGATATTGATTGCCGACGAACCCACCACAGCCCTGGATGTCACTGTTCAGGCCCAGATTCTTGATTTGATCCGGGCGCTTCAAAGAAAAACAGACATGTCCGTCATCCTGATCACCCATGACCTGGGCGTGATCGCAGAAAACTGTGATGATGTCGTGATCATGTATGCCGGCCGTATCGCCGAAAGGGCGGAAGTTTCAACTCTTTTTAAGAATCCGGGCCACCCGTATACCCGGGGACTATTATCTTCTATTCCGTCGCTGGCCAAACGTCCGAAATCCCTGCTGCCAACTATTGCCGGCAGTGTCCCTTCTTTGTTGGATATGCCTGAAGGATGCAGGTTTGCCGGGCGGTGTCCCATGGTTGCGGATATGTGCCGAAAAACCGTGCCCCGGGAACTGCAAATTGGCACAACGCATACGGCAGCCTGCCATTTCGCCGGACCGGGAAATTAAAATCAATTTTTTTTTAAAAATCACTTGATTTTTTTTTTGAAAGCCAATAATAGTCAAAAAAAGCCTATTGGAGAAGGGCTTTAGCAGTTTCGTTCTAAAGGGAAGACCCATCTGTAAGAGTGGCACGTCCTTAAAGTTTGAAACTCAGAATACTCATATTTAACAAGGAGAAGGTCACAATGGCAAATGGGATTGTAAAATGGTTTAATGATTCTAAAGGATATGGTTTTATCGAGCAGGAAGATGGACCGGATGTGTTTGTCCATCATTCAGGAATCAACAGCAGCGGGTTCAGATCGCTGAATGAAGGCGACAAAGTAACATTCGATGTGGAAGAAGGACAGAAAGGTCCTGCTGCGGTCAATGTGACTGTACAATAAAAAAAATTAAAAGGGTTTTCTTAACGTTAGAAAGGAAACCCTTTTTTTGTGTCGAAGATAAATCGTTTTTATCATCATCTTTTTGATTTTAAAAACGATTTTTTTTGTTCTTTTACCGGAACGATAAGCATCGTTGGTGGTTTGTTTTAAATTGAATATCATGGTATATCATCTCAACCCTTAATTGTTTGCAATGATCATATGACACTTCTTGAAGTTAAAGATCTGAAAAAACATTTCCCTGTAACCGGCGGAATTTTTTTACGCCGCAAAGGCCATGTCTATGCCCTGGACGGGGTGTCTTTTTCTCTCAATATAGGGGAAACATTAGGGGTTGTCGGTGAGTCAGGCTGTGGTAAAACCACTTTGGGACGATGTATTATGGGACTTTACAGGCCGTCCCACGGGAGTGTTACCGTTAGAGGACAGGATGTGTCGAATATGGATTCAAGGCAGCGGAAAGCATTGGCGCTTCACCTGCAGATGATTTTCCAGGATCCGTTTGAATCCTTAAATCCCCGTCAGACAATTAAAGAGATCCTGGAAGAAAAATACATCATCCATAAAAAAAAAGGCCGGGACATGAATGCCCGGATCCGGGCTCTGGTTGAGAAAGTCGGGCTGCTTCCGGATGTGCTGACCAAATTCCCCCATGAGTTTTCCGGCGGTCAACGCCAGCGGATCGGCATTGCAAGGGCTATCAGCCTTGAGCCGGATCTGATTGTCTGCGATGAGCCGGTTTCCGCCCTGGATGTCTCGGTTCAGTCTAAAATATTAAATTTGCTGCTTGAGCTCCAAAAGACCATGAATCTGGCCTTTTTGTTCATTTCCCATGATTTGTCCGTTGTCAGGCACATTTCCGACCGGATTGCAGTCATGTATCTGGGCAAAATAATTGAAATGGCCGATGCAACGGCTATTTATAAAAATGCTCTTCATCCGTATACAAAAGCACTCTTATCTGCTGTGCCGGTTCCGGATCCTGAATCCAGACAGGACCGGATTGTGCTAAAAGGAGAGGTGCCGTCAGCAGAACACCCGCCCAATGGATGCCGGTTTAACACCCGGTGTCCCCATGCTGAAAAAATCTGTTTTAATAAAGAACCGGAATTGACCCCGAATGCGGCAGATTCCAGTCATATCACGGCCTGTCATTTCTTTTTTTAATTCCCCCGGACACCTGTTCTGACCAATTAAAATTTGTCTTATGGTTTGCATTCGTTTTTTTAGGTTATTATTGGTCTATATGATCATAAAATTATTGACAAATAACTTACACGACCCTAAAGAATCTCAGACAATCATAAAACAGGAGGAAAAGAGTATGAATTTAAGATGTTGGAGATGGGGAAGTTTATTTGTTCTTATTTTACTGGCCATAGCAAGCACGGCATTTGCAGCATATCACCATGCCGGTGATACGGATTCGGATGTTTTCCAGGTCATTCATCCTGAAAAAGTCGGCACCAAACTTGATCATTGCGCCTTGTGCCACACCGGAGGACAATATGAGAAAAAGCCCGGGGTGTTCATCAGCATGGGCAGCTGCCAGTGGTGTCACTATGAGTATGGATATGACCAGAGCGGTGATATCGATGCCACTTTAAATCAATACGGCAAAGATTACAGGACATATGGCAGAAACCCGGATGCATTTGAATTGGTAGAGGAAATAGATTCGGACAATGACGGTTTTACAAACAAAGAAGAAATTGAGGCAACCCGATATCCAGGTGATCCGAATGATGATCCGACTAAGGTGGAAGCACCTAACCGCGTCTATACAATGGCGCAACTGGAAAATCTGCCGCAGCACACCCAGTTTATGCTCATGAATACCCATAAGTCCGGTGATTTTTATTCCCAATATTCCGGCGTGACAATGGAAACGCTTCTTGACAATGCCGGCCTTCTGCCTTCGGCAACCGGTATCATTGTCAGCGCACCGGATGGATTTTCTCAATTCCATCCTTTGGAAGCAGATCCGGATCCGCTGATGTATTCTGTTTTTGAAACCTATCCCATTGCTCAGTTTTATTATGAAGAGGAGGCAGACCGGGATATTACCGGCTATGGATGGTGCGATTACGCCTCGCCGTTTGCCGGGGATTGGGAACCGGGTGAAATCATATCAAATGATGACGGTAATCGGATGCTTCTGGCGTTTATAAGGGACGGTGCTTATCTTGAACCGGGTCAGCTCAATGATGACAATAAACTGGACGGGGAAGGACCTTTCAGGGTTGTCCCGCCTCAAAAAATGCCGGGACCGCCGGATCAAAGCTCCAAATCAGACATGCAGGATGTGATCTGGCCGTTTGATGAGACAGCTGACCACAATGCCGGTTTCTCATCTCGATCAGCAACAATAATAAAAGTTGATCCCCTGCCCGAAGGAACGACGGACATTAATATTTTAGAAGCCGGCTGGGACTATATCGATCAGGGAAAAATTGTGGTATACGGTGCCATTGATCCCATGCCGGTAATTCATCTGAAAATGGCTGAATTAAAAAGTGCAATCAAGGAAACAGACAGCGATCTGTTTAAACGCCCGAGGATGAAATACAGCATGCTTTTTATCGCCTGCAGTCTTGAAAGACTCTTGAAACGCGAACATATCCGTCCTGTGAAAAAAACGCTCAGAAACTGGTTTGTCAAACGGGTTGACGGATGCGTGGAAAACGGCAGGCCGGATAAAAGCGACTGGATAAAAGATTGCGAGGCTCAAAAACAGATTTACTGGAAACTCAATGAAATAATTATCCTTTTAGATATAAAATAAGGCAAGTGCTGGTCCGGCTGACCGGATCAGCACTTGCCGGTTTCTCCCGGCCCAGGCCCGTGAATCTTCTTGCACAAAGCCAGAGGGAATGCTACAACTGTCTTTTTTATAAACAGGGTGGCAATATTTTAAAGTGCGGCCGGGGGGACCAGCATGAAGAAATCTGTCAGACAATTTGTTTTCCAGGTCCTTATTCTTGTGATTTGTGCATGGTTTCCAGGATGCAGCGATCCCCCCCCTGCCACGGATTCAGATTACATCATCAAAACAGCAGCACGGTCAATTTCCCCGGAAGAATTCAGCGAAGAACTGGACTTAAAAAGAGCGGCCTATCCCTATAACATCAAAGATCAGCCGGCTGAATATAACGAGATGGTCATTGATCTGGTCGAAGTCCTTTCAGAGGAAATCGTTCTTTTGAGTGCGGCAGCAGACAAAGGCATTGTTGTCACGGACCAGGAAGTGGAAACGGCTGAAGCTGTACTGAGAAAAGATTATCCGGGTGACAGTTTTGAACAGATGCTGTTTAAAAATGCCATATCCTATCCATTCTGGAAAAGGCGGTTTAAAAAAAAGATGATTATTGACCGGTTGATTGATGAGCAGCTGAAATCGAAAATTGAAATATCTTCCAAGGATATTGTGGATTTTTACCGGAAAAATCGTGAAATCAGTATAGAAGCAGACAAAGAAAATTCCAGTGAAGGTGAACCTGTTGATAAAGAAGAGCGTCTGGTTTCCCGCCTGAGAATGCAGAAAACCCAGGACTCATATACACAATGGATAAAAGATATTTGGAAAGATTATCCACTGGAAATTAATGAAAAAAAATTAAAAGCTTTTTTAATGGATATGGGAACAAGTCAGGAAAGTAAAAAATGAAAATTAAAAATCTATTTCTTTTAATGATGGTTATCAGTGTCTGCCTGTTCAGTCCGGTGCAAGCCCAAAGCATTGAAAAGGGGGGCGTTGATAAAAGTGTGGTCGATAAAATTGTGGCAATTGTTAATGATGATATTATTACCTTGGTGGATCTCCAGAAAGGGACGGCGCCCTATGTCGAGAAAATCAAGTCATCCGGATATGACAGGGAAAGACAGGATCGGTTAATTGAAAAAGTGAATGAAGATATTCTCAACAAGCTGATTGATCAGTCCCTGACCCAGCAGGAAGCCAAGCGGTACGGCATATCAATTCCAGAATCTGAAATTGACCAATCTATTGAAAATATAAAAACAATGAGATCTTTGAACCAGGAAGAACTTGAGGCGGCACTTAAAAATGAAGGGGCAACGATCCAGGAATTTCGTGAAACCATTAAAAATCAGATTCTACAATCAAAAATTATTGAATTTGCCGTCAAATCTAAAGTGGTTGTAACGGAATCAGATATTCGGGCATACTATGATGCCTATGCCAAAAAATATGCCGGCAAAAAAAAATATCACTTAAGGAACATCCTGATGCAGGATGAAACCCTGGTCGCACAAATTAAAAAACGACTGGAAAATAATGAGTCTTTTATCAGTCTTGCCAAAGAATTTTCAATGGCCTCTAATGCCTCGGACGGTGGTGATCTCGGGTTGTTTGATATCAGCAATTTTTCAAAAGAAATTAAAACGAACATTGCCAGACTGAACAAGGGAGAAGTCACTGATGTGATTCCCACAGCCCAGGGATTCCAGATTTTTTATGTGGAAGATATTGTTTTAGAAGGGAATCAATCGTTTGAGCAGGCCTCCAAGGAAATTAAAGAGATCCTCTACCAGGAGCAGGTGGAAAAAAAATTCAAAAACTGGCTTGAAAGATTAAAAACGGATGCCCACGTCAAAAAGATGCCGTAAACCGCTACTCGTATTTGTTAGACAGGAAAGCCCATGAAGAATGAACAGATAAAAATTCTGTCAGCCAGTTTGAAAAGACTCCTGCGTCGGGGGGCGATCAGGCAGCTTCAAAATATTATAAAAAAAACCCATATGGCGGACTTGGCAACTGCTTTTGAAGAATTGTCAGCGGACAATCGGGAAAAACTCTTTAAACTGATAGAAAATCCTGAACAGATTGGTCAGTTGCTCACAATGCTGGATGAAGCATTCTTTCTGGAATTTGTTAAAGATGTTGAGATTGACAAACTCGTGGATGCATTTGACCATATGGCTTCCGATGATGCGGCTGCCCTTTTATCATTGGTGGATGATGAGCTGTCTGATAAAATTTTGTCGAAAATGCAGACTGAAGAGTCGGACAATGTTGAGCAGCTCATGAGCTATGGTGAGGATACTGCGGGTTCTTTGATGGTCACTGATTTTATTGCTTTGGAACAGGAAATCAGTGCCAAAAAAGTGATTGAGGCATTGCAGAATACGTATATGGATGTTGAGATGCCGTTTTACATCTACGTTGTAGATGAATACGGCAAACTGGTGGGGGTCAGTTCGTTGAGAAACCTGGTGGTTGTTCAGCCGGACAGACCGCTGAAAGAATTCATGGCCAAAGACATTGTATCGGTTAAGCCCTATACCGACCGTGAAGAAGTTGCCCGCCTGGTTGCCCGGTATGATTACCTGGCTGTTCCGGTAGTGGATGATGATAACCGCATGGTGGGTATCGTTACTGTCGATGATGTAATTGATATCCTCCACGAAGCAGCCACGGAAGATATTTTAAAGATGGCAGGTGTGGGTGAAGAATATATTGAAACCCAGACCATATTACGGGGTACCCGTACCCGGCTTCCCTGGCTGTTTGCCAGTTTCCTGGGTGGAATCGCCGCTTTTTTCATCATTGGCGGGTTTGAAGAGAATCTTTCCAAGTTCACCAGCCTTGCCGCTTTTATCCCTGTCATTATGGGAATGGGGGGAAACATCGGAACCCAGAGTTCTACGATTGTGGTCAGGGGAATTGCCACCGGCCGAATCGACCTTAAGGATTTTACCCGGGTGGTGTTAAAAGAATTCTCCGTAGGGCTGATTCTGGGTTTGGTATACGGGCTTTTTATCGGAGTTATCGCCAGTGTTACTTTTTCTAATGAACCCTTTTCCATGGCACTTTCCATTGCTGTCGGACTGGCTATTCTCTGTTCAATGACCATTGCGGCACTCGTGGGATCCATGGTCCCTTTGATTCTGGAAAGACTGCATATTGACCCGGCGATTGCCACCGGACCCTTTGTCACAACATCCATTGATATTGTATCTGTATACTGCTATTTTATGATTGTCAGCACTCTGTTGGGAATATAGATCGGAATATTCGCATGCCCGGCTTTTCAACCAACGCAGTCCTTCTACGAAAAATCGAATATGGTGATCATGACTATATCGTCAGTTTTTTCACACGTTCAAACGGCAAAACCTCTGTTATTGCCAAAAATGCAAAAAAAAGCATCCAGCGGTTTTCAGGAGCCCTGGATCTTTTCAGCCAGTATCATATCCAGTGTTCCTATCCCAAAAAGAAGAAAGACGGGTTAACCATTCTTGCACAGGCAGACCTTGAAAACGGATTTGTAAACATCCGGTATGATATTTTTAAAACAGCCTATGCCAGTTTCTGGACAGAGGTAATCAATCGCTGGCTGGAAGAAGACAAACCATCAGGCAGTCTCTATGATCTGTTTTTATTTTCTCTTGAATCCTTAAACCGGTCAGATCTCCCAGATCCTGTTATCAGTCTTTTGTTTCAGATCCGGTTCATGAATCTTTCGGGAATGTCGCCGGATTTTCAAACCTGCGGCCAATGCGGGGCCAGGATCGATGATATTGAACACAAACAGGTCTGGTTTGATTTTAAAAACGGGCGGCTGGTGTGCAAAAAATGTGACCAAAAAAAATCCAGATATGGTATGACAGTGTCCAAAGGGACATTGAAGCAGCTTTTCTGGATCAATAATACCGACATAAAAAGAGCGGACAGAATCAAGTTTTCAGACTATGCCATCAAAGAAGGGGAACATCTTTTGGAATCTTTTATTTCTTTTCATATTGGCTGTGAATTTAACAGCCTGAAATTTTTACGGCAGATAAGGCAGTAAAGATGAATTTTGAAAAAAAACTGGAAAACCAGGCTGTTCATGCATCTGTTCCCTGCCGGATTGATTTTGGCGGGACACTGGATATCAGCACTCTCTATCTGCCCTTGATAAAAGAGGAGCCCTCCACGGTCAATATTGCCCTTGATTTAAGAACCCATGTCACGCTTTCTCCATTTCAAAAAGGCAAGGTAAAAATTTCTTCAAAGGGGTTTGAAACAGCCCGGTTTGACCGGGGGTGTGCGCCTTATAATCATCCCATGGGACTGATGTTCAGCGTGGCCAATTATTTTGATGCCCACGGCGTGCATATTCACATTGAATCCACATCACCGCCGAAAAGTGCGCTTGGCGGCTCTTCCTGCGCAGCCGTGGCCATGATAGCCGCTTTTAATCATGCCCTTGGAAAACAGATTAACCCTGAATCCATTGCCTGGCTGGCCCACTATCTGGAAGCCAGTGTGGCAGGGGTGCCCTGCGGCATGCAGGACCAGCTTGCCGCAGTTTTTGGCGGTGTGAATCAATGGTACTGGCAGATGGGAAAAACAGCGCCGGTGTTTCATCAAAAGCCCCTGGTTGCAGATACAAAAGATCCGGACCGGCTCAATTCAAATATACTGGTGGCCTATTGCGGTATTCCCCATGTGTCCAGGGATATTAACAGCCAATGGGTGAAATCCTTTGTCAATGGCCGGACCCGCAAGGCATTTGCAAGCATTGCCGGGCTGACCAACGCCTTTTCTAACGCTCTGGCTGCCGGGGATTTTGAACAGGCAGCAGACATTATGACACAGGAAACCCGGATAAGACTTGAAATGACTCCGGATGTGCTGGATAATACGGGGAAAAAATTATTTGATGCAGCAAGAGCGCATGGATGCGGTGCCAGGTTTACCGGTGCCGGCGGCGGCGGATGTCTGTGGGCCATTGGCAGCAGGGACCGGATCGAAGCGTTAAAACCCGGGTGGCGGCAGATACTGGATCCGATTGAAACGGCAATGATTTTAGATACAAAAATAGAAAATAAAGGTATACTGATAAATTAATTATAATTTTTGAGTACAAAAGTGGAGTAAAATGAACTTTCAAGACGTAATTCTAAATTTAAACAATTTCTGGGCGCAGCGCGGATGTGTCCTCATCCAATCCTATGACATGGAAGTCGGTGCCGGAACCTTTCATCCGGCAACGCTGCTGCGGGCGCTTGGACCCGAACCCTGGAAGGTGGCCTATGTGCAGCCGTCCCGGCGGCCTACTGACGGGCGGTATGGCGAAAATCCAAACAGGCTTCAGCATTACTACCAATACCAGGTGCTTTTAAAACCTTCGCCTCCCAATGTTCAGCAGCTGTATCTGGAATCCATGAAAACCCTGGGAGTTGATCCGCTGGAACATGATATCCGGTTTGTTGAAGATGACTGGGAATCTCCGACCCTTGGCGCGTCCGGACTGGGATGGGAAGTCTGGCTGGACGGGATGGAAGTGACCCAGTTTACCTATTTCCAGATGACAGGCAGTGTGGAAGTCAAACCGGTGAGTGTCGAACTCACCTATGGGCTTGAACGGATCTGCATGTATCTCCAGGGGGTGGACAATGTTTTTGACCTGAAGTGGAACAACGAAATTACATATCGGGACGTATACCATCAGCAGGAAGTCGAACAGTCCACATATAATTTTGAAATCGCCGATGTTGATCTGCTCCTGGACCTGTTCAACAAATATGAGGCCGAAGCCCATAGAATCGTAAAGGAGAAACTGGCCATACCGGCCTATGAATATTGTCTGAAGTGTTCCCACACCTTTAATCTTCTCGATGCCCGCGGTGCAATCAGCGTCACCCAGCGAACCGGGTATATCAAGCGGATCAGGGACATAGCCAGGCTCTGCTCCAAAACATATATAGAACAGCGCGAAGAAATGGGGCACCCGTTATTGAAAAGGGGAGGGGATAAATAAAATGAATACCTTGTTAATTGAAATCGGAGCTGAAGAAATCCCTGCCGGATACATCATTCCGGCCCTTAATGCATTTAAAAATAATATCTTGTCTGCGCTGGACCGGTCCAGAATCGATCATGGGGATGCCGAAGTATTCGGGACACCCAGGCGGCTTGCCCTGAAGGTCGATCAAGTGTCTGAGATGCAGAATCCGAAAACAAGCACCATTACCGGACCGCCGGAGAAGGTCGGGTTTGATGCAGATGGGAAACCCACCATTGCAGCGGTAAAATTTGCCGACAAGGCAGGGATTGCCGTTGATTCGGTTACCATAGAAGAGACAGCCAAAGGCCGCTACCTGACCGCAGTTGTGGAAGAAAAATGCGAGTCTACTGTTTCCATCCTGGAGCAGAGCCTTGAAAAGGAAATCCTTTCGATTCCTTTTCCCAAGAGTATGCGCTGGGGAGATCTTTCCATCAGTTTTGCACGGCCGATCATTTCTCTTACCGGTCTTCTGGGAGATAAAATCCTTGATTTTAAAGTGGGAAACATTAAATCGTCAGCCCATATTTTCGGCCATCAGTTCATGTCGCCCGGAAAATATCCGGTTCCGTCTGCTGATCAGTATCTTGACGTGGCACAATCCTGCGGAGTCTTTCCTGATATTGGACAGCGACGCTCCCAATTGACGGATGCCATTGAGGCCTGTGCCGGGGAAAATAATGCACAGCTGTTAAAAGATGATGAACTGGTAGAAATTGTTACCAATCTTGTGGAGTCTCCATACCCGGTGGTGGGCTCTTTTGACGAGGAATTTTTACAAGTACCGGATGAAGTGTTGATCACGGCCATGCGGGAACACCAGAAATATTTTGCCCTTACAGATGAACAGGGAAAATTAAGACCGCAGTTTATTGCGGTAAATAATACAAAGGCAAAAGATCCCGGGCTGGTGGCAAAAGGGCATGAAAAGGTTCTCAGGGCAAGGTTGTCCGATGCCAAATTTTTCTATGAAACAGATCTGAAGTCCTCGTTGGACCAGTTTGCCCAAAAACTCAAAGCCGTTACATTCCAGGAGAAACTGGGAAGTGTTTATGATAAAACAATTCGAATCCAGACTCTTGCAGGATATCTGGCTTCAGTGGCTGATTATAATAATGTTGATGCACTATCCGAGGATGTTGCCCGGGCCGCTTTGATCTGCAAGGCAGACCTGGTCAGTCAGGTGGTGATCGAGTTTACCAAGCTGCAGGGGGTTATCGGCAGGGTATATGCCCTGAAAGCCGGTGAAAAGGAGGATGTTGCCCAGGCAGTGGAGCAGCATTACCGGCCGGTCTATTCCGGCGGAGATCTGCCTGAAAATCCGGTCGCCTGTCTTGTTGCAATAGCAGACAAGCTGGATACTATCTGCGGTTGTTTTTCCGTTGACCTGATCCCGACAGGTGGGGCTGATCCTTATGCGTTGCGCCGGCAGGGGATCGGCATTATCCAGATCATGCTTGAAGAAAATCTGTCTTGTTCCCTGTCACAAATGATTGACAACGGACTTGCACCGTTTATTTCAAATGCCAAGCTTAAGCAGGAAACCGGAAAGAAAATTTCAGAATTTTTAAAAAACAGAATGGTCAATATATTGACCGATATGGGATTTTCAAAAGAAGCGGTCAACTCTGCGCTCATGGTTGGGTTTGATGATCTGCCCGATGTCCTTTTAAGGGTCCGGGCTCTGGAAAACTTAAGAAAAGCCCCTGACTTTGAACCCCTGGCCGTTACCTTTAAACGGGTTGAAAATATCATTAGAAAATCAGGACAGGCCGCAGACAGGACTGTGGATCAGACCTTGTTTGAAGATCCTTCTGAAAGGGCATTGCATGACGCTGTCACGGCGGTTGACCATGAGGTGGCCCAATTGATTGACACGGGTAATTATGATAAGGCGTTAACCCGCATTGCCACCTTGCGGCCGGCAGTGGATACCTTTTTTGATGATGTTATGGTGATGGCTGAAGATGAGAAAATCAAAAACAACAGGATTGCTTTGTTGTCATCTGTGTCAGGCCTGTTTAAAAATATTGCGGATTTTTCATTGATTTAGTTGGACGGAGGAATAAAATATGGCTGGGTATGATCCTGAACTGGATAAAAAGTTGAAAGAATGGAAAAATGAAGAGACCGGGCTTTTGCTCTCTATTCACCAATATGGAGACGGTGAGCCCAAACTTCAGATCGGACCGAGAATCTTAAAAAAGAAAGACGGCACAGACCGGGCACCTTCAAAAGCCGGTCGGCTTACCATAGAAGATGTGATGTGGATTTATGATATCATTGATGAGGTAAAGGATGAGTTTTCCGACCTGGTCGGACATGAATAGCGAATCCATTGTCCCGCCGCTCGGCGCGAGACGGCCGCCGGATCTGGGGCCGGTTGCCGTCATGGTGAGCTGCAAGCCGGACATCAATCCGGTTAAATCTCAAATGACTGACCCTGTGGTCAT
>JBNKNP010000120.1:0-1659 GCA_050293905.1 Desulfobacteraceae bacterium
CGCTTTTGAACCGGAGCATCGCCCCCTAAGACATCACCGGGCTGCTATATTATAAAATTCCTTTATCTCGTCTTCTTTCCGTCTCAATAAATCAATTGTCAGTTTTAAAGCAGATGAATTGATACCGATTTTTTCAGGTGAGCTTTTAATCGCCACCGGAACCGGATACTGTGTTTTCCCGACTCCGGCCCGATGTGCAATATAATCGGCAAAATTGATTAACAAGGCCTGGTGCGTATATTCACGAGAAGCAGTTTCAGGATCATGATGATACTGGCAGGGCCGGAAAATTGATTCCGGAAAGTTCCACCGCTTCATTAACAGGGCGGACAGTTCAGCGTGATTCACACCAAATGTCTTTTTTTCCACAGTATAGAGCGTTTTGTTGTTCTCAAAGGAATATTGTTTTGTTTTCTGATATTCGTCTTTAAAATAGACGGTGAAAATGACTTTTCCCATATCGTGAAGGAGCCCGGGGATAAAGATTTTACCGGGGATATCCGGATGGGCATGTTTTGCCATTTCTTTTGATGCAATGGCCACACAGATGCCGTGAATCCATAAATTCTCCAGGTCCTGTTTCACACCGGATCTATCCTGAAATGAAGTAAATACCTCCATGGCAAGGGCGATTCCGATGATTTCATCAAAACCGATGACGGTTATGGCTTTCCTGACAGAATCAACTTTTGTTCTCTGGGCATAGTAAATTGAATTGGACAGTTTCAGCAGTTTGTTGGTCATTCCCTGGTCATAGGAGATAATACCGGCCAGTTCTTCTGTTGTGGCATTCGGATCGGAAGCCACACTGATAATTTTATCAACCACTGCGGAAAGGGTCGGCAGGTCACTGTCTTCATCCTGGACAAGTTTTAATAATTTCGCTTTTAATCCCATATCTTTTTTCCAATGCCATAGACAGACGTCATGTTTATTCACACTGCTTCTGCATGGATACGCCTTTGAGCCTCAAAATCAATCTATCATATTGACGGCCTTAATTGAATTCCTAATTTTTTATTCGACTTAAATCCTTCATCATGTTTATTTTTTATCCGGCCAGTATTTATTAATTTTTCGATACAGTGTTGCCTCGCCGATTCCCAGAAGCTGAGCTGCTTTTTTCCTGCGATTGTCGCTTTTCTGCAATGCATTTGCAATGGCAGCCTTCTCATAAGCGGCAAGGGAATCCTGTGCAGAAACAGCATGCAAAGGCGCCGGACCGGTCATGTGCCCGGGCAGATCCGAGACCAGAATTTTATCATTCCTGCTTAAAGCCGTTACCCTCCGTATAAGATTTTCAAGTTCCCGGATATTCCCGGGCCATGAATAGTTTTCCAGAAAGGTCAATGCCTCTTTTGAAATTTGCTTGACTGTTGAATATTCTGTTTTCACCCGCTTGATAAAATAATCGACCAGAAGCGGGATATCCTCAATGCGGTCTTTTAAAGCCGGCACGTTAATATTGACCGTATCCAGGCGGTAATAAAGATCTTCCCTGAACCCGTTGTTCGTAATCTCGGTTTTCAGATCCCTGTTCGTTACAGCAAGGATTCTGATATCCACTTTTACGGATCTGTTCGAGCCCGCAGGCCGGATTTCCTTTTCCTGAATCACCCTGAGTAATTTTGCCTGGGTCTGTAACGGAAGCTCTCCGAT
>JBNKNP010000121.1:0-14234 GCA_050293905.1 Desulfobacteraceae bacterium
GTTTTCCACAGGCGCCTCCGGAACTATCCAGACCAGCAGCATAATGGCGGACAACAGGATGGATGCGAAAACACCCAGAATTTTAAGTTCAAATTTAAATTGAAAGAATACAAACATGCAGCCGATGGCAAAGGCGGCCAAAGAAAGGCTCTGGGATAAATTCTGGACAGGCGCGTATGCAGCAGCTGCCGTATAGGCAACCATGGAAATAAAATGACAGATAATGGCTGCAAGGGTCAGAGAAAAGGCTGTTTTCTGATACATTTCCTTTTGTTTGAACAAAAAAAAGAGATACCCGGCCATGCCTGAAAAATAGAGTACGGTTGAAAGCTGCAACATTATATCTGCGGTCTGAAAATTCATTCATCGCTCCTTTGAGACATTAACTCCTGATATTTATAATCTGTTCCGAGAAGATCATGCAGGACTGAATTTATTTTTTGTTCATTTCCTGTTTTGATCAGCTCCAGCATTCCGGCCTCAATCAGGGTATAAAATATTTTTTTATGTTCCTGGGGGGCATGCCCCCGGGACAACAGCCGCTTTCTGATATTGCCCATCACCTGCAGCATTTTTTCATATTCTGGCCCAAATAGTTTTTCAAGGTCCTGTCTGATATTTTTTGCCAGAGCCGGGCTGGCCCCACAGGTGGAGACGGCCAGAATAAGATCCCCCCTGCGTATAATTGACGGCAGGATAAAATTGCTGCTGCCGGGCGCGTCCGCCACATTGCATAAAATATTTTCTTTTGCAGCATCCGTTTTAATCTTTTGGTTTAACACCTGATTATCAGTGGCGGCAAACACAAGGGACATCCCGCAAAGATCGTTTGGATCATATTCTTTTTTTCGGCAGGTAACGGACTGCATGTCCGCATCTTTGAACCGGTCTGAAAAAACCCTGCTGACAACAAATACCCGGGCGCCGCAGCGGTCAAGGCCGGCAGCCTTTCTGGCCCCCACCGGACCCGCGCCGACCACCAGGCAGTTTTTGTCTTTAATGTCCAGTAAAATCGGGTAATACTTCATTACTATCCTTGGTGTTTAAGCCCTTGTATGCAAAAGTTAATTAGTATATATTGCCATTGGATATTTTTCAATATCTAAGCTGGACAATTTTAGGATATTTAAGATGATCATTGATACCCATACTCATATTTTTCACTCCTCTGTCAAGCAGAACCGCTCTGCTTATTTTGACGGCGAGCCTGAATTTAAACTATTGTACAACTCGCCCCGCGCTGCTGTCAGTATGATTGGAGATGTCGTTGAATCCATGGACAGACATAAGGTTGATATCAGTGTTGTCTGCGGTTTTCCCTGGCGCAGCCCTGATATGGCAAAAGCCAACAATGATGCGGTCATTGACGCGGTCATGACCTATCCGGGCCGGATCATCGGCCTTGCCTGCTTTGATGCGGCCTGGACCGGTGCGGCAGATGAAACCCAAAGATGCATTGACGCCGGGCTCAGCGGGGCAGGCGAACTTGCCTTTTATCTGTCCGGAATTGACCGGGACGCCCTTGCCATGCTCGAACCAATCATGGCTGTTTTGCGGGACAACGGCAATCTGCCGTGCATGATCCACACAAACGAATCAGTCGGACACCAGTATCCTGGCAAAACCCCCGTTACACTTGAACAGATATACACACTGGCCGGGACCTTTCCGGATAACAAAATTATCCTGGCCCACTGGGGCGGGGGAATCTTTTTTTACAATATTATGAAAAAGCAGGTGTCAACCATTTTAAAAAACATCTGGTATGATACCGCCGCATCCCCTTACCTATACGGCCCCCGGATCTATGATCTGGCCGCAGGCGCCGGGGTGATTGACAAGGTGCTTTTCGGCACGGATTTCCCGCTGCTTCCCCCGGACCGCTATTACAGGGAACTGGAAAATACGCATCTTTCCGACCGTGAAAAAAAAATGGTTCTTGGAAAAAATGCAACTAATCTGTATCTTGAAAAATAACAACAGGACAAGAACAAGGAGACGGTTCATGCCGATTAAAGATATCCATACAAAATTAATACGGTTGATGGCGATGATCAGTGTACTTTTAATCATCATTCCCGCAGCGACCCTGGCTCAACCTGACCGGAAGACGATGAATCTGACCATCATTCCCCACCGTTCAAACCTGGGCAATGAGCAGGCCTATGCCCCGTTTATACAATATCTGGAAAACAAAACCGGGATTCATTTTAAATGGATCGGCAGCAAGACCTATGAAGATGTCATTGACAAGCTGAAAACCCGGAAAGCAGATATCGGTTATATGGGACCGTTTGCCTATGTTGAAGCACAGGACGATTTTGGTGTCCGGCTGATCTGCCGCACGTTGAACAAAGATTCCGTGGAATTCTATCACAGCATGATTATTACGCGGGTTGATTCCGGCTCAAATACGCTTGGGGATCTTAAAGGAAAAAGTTTTGCATTTACAGACCCGAAATCGACTTCCGGATTTCTATTTCCCATGGCCCGGCTTTTAAAATCCGGCATCCGGCTTGAGGATTTTTCAAAAGTCGATTATGTCAAGCGGCATGCCAATTCACTTCTTGCGGTATATCACGGGCATTCCCATGCCGGGGCAACGTCTTTTACAGCCAGGGATAAAGTAGACATCAATTTTAACGAAATAAAAATTTTATGGAAATCCAAACCGATTTACAGGGGCCCCTGGGTTGCCGGAAAGGAAATGACAGACAAAGATTTTAATGCAATTCAACAGGCCATGCTGACCATCCGCCAGGACGAACATGCCCAGCAGATTTTTGAGAGTCTGACAACCAAGGACTTCGTAAAAGGCCGGGACAGTGATTATGATAACGTCAGGGAAGTTAAAAAACTGGTAAAAACATATGAATAATGCAACACCGCCAGCCCTGCCCGGCTCTTTTTAATTTACAGGACAAATCACCCATGCTGCCGATAAAGTCCGGTATCCGTCATAAAATCATATTTTCCATTCTTTCCCTGGTCATTACCACGACGCTTATCTTTGCAGTTGTCACTTATTCGCGTACCAAAACCGTGCTTCAGGCGGAAATACAGAAACACGGGATAGATGTGGTAAAAACATTCAGTCAGATGGCGTCAACCTATATTTTTGAAAATGATTATGTCACCCTGCTGGATAATGCCCGTGAACTTATTCAGGAAAGTGACATCCTTGAGATTACTGCATTGGATGTAAACGGTAAGGTGTGGATCAGTACGGACCGGCATTCAAAAAAACACATAACCATTGATCTGTTTTATCAGGATATCATTAATAAAATGGTGATCGGCCATCGAAAGATCGAACGCGATCACCAGAAAATTATTGAGTTTGTCAGCCCCATTGCAGCCATAGGCAAAACAGCGTACCTGCTTAAAATAGAAATTTCGTTAAAAAATATGGAAAAGCAGGCGGCTCAGCGGATAAATGAAATAATACTGATCACCATTGGAATGATTTTGCTTGCCACTGTTTTCGGCATCTTTCTTTCCAGACTTCTGACCCAGCCCCTGGACAGACTGGTCACCGGGACAAAAGAAATTTCCCAGGGGAATTTCGGATATGAAATTCCTATTACTTCCAGGGATGAAATCGGGGAGCTGACCGTATCCTTTAACCGGATGACAACCATCATCAAGCAGGAGCTGTCCAAACGAAAAGAGATTGAAACAAAGATCAAACGGGCCCATGATGAACTTGAACAGCGGGTGGAAGAAAGAACCCGTGAACTGAAAAAAGAGGTGGAGGTCCGCCTGGTAACTGAAGAAAAATATCGAAAGCTCGTCCAGGCATCTCCCGTACCCATCATTGTTTATGACATGCAGGGAAATACTATTTACATTAATCCTGCATTCACCCATGTATTCGGATGGGAGCTGAATGAGCTGCAGGGGAAAAAAATTAATTATGTCCCTGAGGAGGAGATGCCCAAAACCCTTGAAATGCTGAAATTAATCAGGCAGGGGAAGCGCTATTCCGAATTTGAAACAAAACGGTATACAAAAGACAAAAAACTACTGGATGTCAACATCTGTTTTGATGTCTGGAGAGGCCATGACGGTTTGCCGGAAGGCAGCGTTGTGATGATCCATGATTTGACAAAACGCAAGCAGCTTGAATCAGCATTGTTTCAGTCCCGGAAAATGGAAGCCATTGGAACGCTTGCCGGTGGGATTGCCCACGATTTCAACAACATACTTTCCGGGATTATGGCATTTTCTCAATTGGCCGTCCGGCATCTGGATGACCCTGACCGGGCTAAAAAAGATATCCGGTTCATCACGGAAAATTCAAAAAGAGCAGCCAGGTTGATCCAGCAGATATTGACATTCAGCAGAAAGACCGAATACCAGAAACAGCCCATTGAATTATATGCCATTGTTAAAGATGCCCTTGAACTGGTACGGTCATCAATCCCGGCAATCATTGAAATAAAAGAACAACTCAAATCAAAAGCGCCAGTGCTCGCAGATCCGACCCAGATGCACCAGGTCCTGATCAATCTTTGTACCAATGCCTATCATGCCATTGGCGATAAAAACGGAACCATTACGGTAAAACTGGAGGAAACAAGCTTACCCGAACGAGACCGGCCGCAAACAGGAAAGCTTTCTTACGGGACTTATCTGAAACTGGAGGTCAGCGACACCGGGAACGGCATGGAAAGAGCAGTTCTGGAAAAGGCATTTGATCCTTATTTTACAACAAAAGAAACAGGAAAAGGAACAGGTTTCGGTCTTGCCCTGGTCAGGGCAATTGTCGAAGAACACGACGGTCTTGTCACAGCAGACAGCATTGTTTCAGAAGGATCCAGTTTCACTGTTTATCTGCCTGTCATTAAAGATTCCGAGGACACCCATTCAACAGAACTAAGCATAGGAGAATGTATCGGGGGTTCAGAAGCCATCATGGTAGTGGATGATAACCAGCCCATCCGGGAAGCGCTTGAAGATTTGCTTTCGGATTGCGGGTATCAAGTCAGCATATTTGAAAACGGGATACAGGCTTTTGAAACATTTAAAAAAGATCCGGACCGGTTTGATCTTGTCATTACAGATATGAGCATGCCCGGAATGGCCGGCAGTGAACTGGCTGAAAAACTGCTGGCCGCAAGAAAAGATCTGCCCATCATTCTCTGCACGGGATACAATGAAACCCTTACCGAAGAGAAGGCTGCCCGGATCGGTATTCGAAAATATATCCAAAAACCCGTATCCAATGAAAAAATAACCAGGTTAATCCGGGAGGTCCTGGAAAAACGGATTTAATCTATTCCGGGTATCGGGCAGGCAGACGATACTATCCCAGCGGCAGGCGGATAATAAAACAGGTGCCCTGATCCTTGGCACTGGTCACATCCAGTTTTCCCTGGTGATACTGAATAATGTGTTTGACAATGGCAAGCCCGAGTCCTGTACCGCCTTCATGACGGCTTCTGGCCTTATCAACCCGGTAAAACCGGTTAAAAATCTTGGGCAGATGCGCCTGGCTGATCCCGCATCCCTGGTCGCGAATTTCCAGATCAACAAAATCTTTTTCAACCCTGGCGCAAATATCTATAAAAGAACTTTCAGGGCTGTATTTTACAGCGTTGTCCACAAGATTTATAATCGCCTGTTCCATCAGAATAGGGTCTACCATTACGGTAATCTCATCTATACAGTCTATACGGATGGTCATATGTTTTGTTTGTATTGCCGACGTACAGGCATTGACCGCACCCTGAATTAAAGACGACAGATCCTGTTTTTCAAACCGGATATCCGTTCCTTCAAGCCGTTCCAGCTTTGACAGGGCCAGAAGGTCATCAATCAGATCCGTCATCCGGTTCACATTTTTTTCAATAATGTTTAAAAAGGTCTCGCTTTGAACGGTGTCGTTTGATTCAAGCATCTGCTGGAGGGTTTCAACAAATCCTTTGATCGTGGTCAAAGGTGTTTTCAATTCATGGGACACATTGGCTGCGAAATCCTTGTGCATTCTTTCAAGCCGTCTGATCCGGGTGATATCATGAAAAATCATCAAGGTTCCCATTCGCCTGCCAAGTGTATCATGGAGGGCGGTGGAATGAATATTTAAAATACAGTCTTCCTGTGTTTTAATGCAGATGTCTTCCTCTATGGGATCACTGGTTGCCAGGGCCTGCTGAATAAAAGACCGGAATTCAAGATTTCTGGCCACTTCCAGAATATATTTCGCCTTTAGCGTATTGGCCGGAAAATCAAATATTTTTGCCGCAGCCTGGTTGATGGTGATGATTTTTTCATCTTTGTCAACGGCAATGACCCCTTCGGCCATGCTTGTATGAACAGCCTCAAGCTCCATGCTCCTGTTTTTAAACGCTTTTATTTTTTCATCCAGATTCTGTGCCATCTGGTTCATGGTCACTGCCAGTTCAGACAATTCTTCAGATGCCGGGACCGCCAGCCGGGCATCCAGCTTTCCCTTAGCAAACCGGGCAGCACCTTTTTTCATCTGCTCAATGGGATAGGTAATCCTGCGGGACACATAAAGACTTGCGGCTGCCGCAGCAAGTGTCGTCAGGACAAGGACAATCATCACATTATTGCGGATGGTCTTAATTTCCTTGTCAATGGCTGAAATGGAGATCGCAGTTCTGATAACTGCCAGCATAGCGGTATCATGGATGACGGGAAGCGCAATGTACATCATATTTTTATCAAGGGTTTCACTGTACCGGATGGACATCCCTTTCCTGAGTTTCAAAGCTTCCATGATTTCAGGCCGCTTCCTGTGGTTTTCCATCACCGAGATGTCTGCCGTGGAGTCACCGATCACCTGTCCGGACGGCAGGATAATCGTTACCCGGGTGCCGGTTTTGCTTCCAATATCTTTACATTTTTGATCGATTTCTTTTTTCCGTTCCTTTAGATCCGGCCGGGTATAATCCATGATGAGCATGTCGGCAAATTGCTGCTGCAAAAGCTTTGCACGGACAGTCAACTCTTTTTCAGCGTTGTTTAAATAAAATGATTTAAAAAAATGAGTCGAATAGGATGCAACAAAGGCAAGGGACAACAGGATAATAATCAAAAATGACGGGAAAATCTGCCAGATCAGTTTTCTGTTTTTTCTCATATCATTCTTTAAACCGGTATCCCACACCCCGGACGGTTTGTATCAATGAGGCATGATTTTTTAATTTTTTACGCAGGCCTACAATGATCACGTCAATACTTCTTTCGGTCACGGCATAATTTTCCCCGCGAATGGCATTCACAATCTGACTCCGTGTAAACACCCAGCCTTTTTTATCAGCCAGAAAGGAGAGCAGCTCAAATTCAGACAGGGTCAGATCCACTTTTTCTCCGTCAAGGGTGAGCTGATGCCTTGCCCGGTCAATCATCATATTCTCGTCCTGGTTGATTTTCCCGGCCGAGTCCGTACTTTCTTTATTGCGTCGGCGCAGGATGGAACGGATTCTGGCCACCAGCACCTTTGGGCTGAACGGTTTTGAAATATAGTCACTTGCACCCAGCTCAAGGCCGGTAACAATATCAGATTCTTCTCCCTTTGCCGTGAGCATGACAATGGGAATATCACCGGTCTGTTCGTTATTTTTCAGATATTTGGTCACCTCAAGCCCGTCAATTCCCGGCAGCATCAGATCAAGAACCACTAAATCCGGTTTATACTGCTTGGCCGTTTTGATGGCCTGTTCCCCGGTCTGGGCGGTGAGGATGGCATATCCTTCGTTTTTCAGGTTGTATTTGATCAATTCAATGATATCTTCTTCATCATCAACAATTAAAATTGTCTCTTTTGACATGACATGTTTCCCGTGGATTTAATTCTTTAATGCTTTATTGAATACTTAACCCTGATTTGTCAATATGCAAAACTCGATCAGGTGTGCCGGATAATCTCACCCTCAATCAGGTAAATCACTTCTTCGGCAATGTTGGTGGTATGATCCCCAACCCGTTCAATATGCCTGGATATCAGATACATGTTAATAATTTCACCGACCATGCCGGGATTTTTTTGAACATCTTTTTTCATGGCATCATAGGCTTCATTTCTCATGATATTCACCTGTTCATCCATATCCCTGGCAGCATAGGCCATGTCCACATCCATATGGACCAGGGCATCCAGGCTCATTTGCAGCATTTTTGATGCGGTATCAGCCATTTGGGTATAATCATATTTAAAAATATTCGGGTCATGGGAACTGGTTTTATATCGTTTGGCAATGTTGGATGCATAATCCGCAATCCGTTCCAGGTCATTATTAATCTTAATGACCGCCACAAGAAACCTTAAATCGGTTGCCACGGGCTGATGCAGGGCCAGAATTTTCAAACATTCCTCTTCCACCTCAATCTCGCGCTCATCAATCTGATAATCCGTATCTATGACGGTCTGGGCAAGCGAGAGGTTTTCCGTTGTGACCGCCTGGATCGCTTTCTGGAAACGGTCTTCCACCATGGCGCCAAGGGAAAGAATTTCCAGTTTAATTTTTTCAATTTCTCTTTGCAGATGGCTGGGCATTTTGTCTCCTTAACCGAATCTTCCGGTAATATAATCTTCTGTCTGTTTCAATGCAGGCTTTGTAAACAAGATATCTGTATCATTGACTTCAATCAGCTTTCCCATATAGAAAAAAGCGGTTTTGTCAGAGACCCGGGCCGCCTGCTGCATGTTGTGGGTGACAATAATAATGGTCAGTCTGCTTGACAGTCTATTGATCAGCTCTTCAATCTTCTGGGTGGCAATGGGATCCAGGGCAGATGCCGGTTCGTCCATCAGCAGCACTTCAGGATCCACGGCAAGCGCCCTTGCAATGCACAGCCGCTGCTGCTGTCCTCCGGACAACCCCAGGGCGGATTCATTGAGCCGGTCTTTCACCTCATCCCAGATCGCGGCCTGCTTCAAGCTTGATTCAACAATCCGGGTTATCTTTGCCCGGTCTTTCAATCCGTTGACCCTGAGACCATAGGCAATATTTTCAAAAATCGATTTGGGAAACGGGTTGGGTTTTTGAAATACCATGCCCACCCGCCGCCGCAAGGTTACCACATCAACAGAAGGATCATAGATATGGTCGTTGCCCAGCAGGACGCGGCCCTTTACCCGGATGCCGGGAATCAGGTCGTTCATCCGGTTCAGGCACCTTAAATACGTGCTTTTGCCGCAGCCTGACGGTCCGATCAGGGCAGTGACCTTATTCTGCTCAAATTCAATTGATATATTTTCAAGAGCCTGGAAATCATTATAAAAAAATTCAAGGCCCTGTGTCTGCATTTTTATTGGGTTATCCATAAAGTTAAATCCTTAACTTCTTTCTCATTTTTGCCCGCAGTACAATGGCGGCAAAATTCATTGCAAAGATAATAGCGATTAACACCAGTGCAGTTCCGTACTGCAACGGCCTTGTTGCTTCAATCTGTGTCCCTGCCGTGGCCAGTACATAGATATGATACGGCAAAGCCATGACTTCATCCAGGATGGATGTGGGAAGTTCCGGAGTAAAAAAGACCGCCCCGGTATACATGATCGGAGCGGTTTCGCCTGCTGCCCGGCTCAGCCCCAGGATGGAACCGGTGATGATCCCCGGAAATGCAGCCGGCAGCACCACGCGCCTGATGGTCTGCCACTTGGTGGCTCCCATGGCTAAAGAGGCCTCCCTGTAGGTGTGGGGTACGGATTTTAAAGCTTCTTCGGACGCGCCGATAATGACCGGAAGGGTCATGATTCCCAGGGTCAGTCCGCCGGCGGCAATGGATACTCCCATTTTCAGGACAATGCAGAAAAAGGCCAGGCCGAACAGGCCAAATACAATGGACGGTACACCGGCCAGGTTATTGATTCCCAGACGGATCAGCCGTACCAGCTTCCCCTGGGTGGCATATTCATTTAAATAGACAGCAGACGCCACACCAATGGGCAGGGCAACCAGAAGCGTCATCAGGCACAGACTCAGTGTTCCGACAATACAGGGGAAAATTCCTCCTGCTGTCATGGAATCCCTTGGGGCCTGGGTTAAAAACTCCCATGAAATCGCCCGCCATCCCCTTGAGACCATAAAATAAACAATCGTCACCAGAGCCAGACCATTGATTAAAGCAGCCAGTTTTAAAAATAAAAAGAAAACCCTTTGAACCAGCAATCTTTGTTGAATCATTATAAAGATGCCTCCCCCACCTGCCGGAACCGGTACGAAATATAATCCGCCACCAGGTTGAACAGCAGGGTAAAAACAAAAAGGACAATACCGATGGCAAACAGGGCATGGTAATGTTCCGAACGAAAAGGTGCTTCAGCCATTTCCGCTGCAATACTGGCCGGCAGCGGCCTGACCGGATCAAAAACAGATGTTGGAATCATGGCAGCCCCGCCGGCTGCCATAAGAACCACCATGGTTTCACCAATGGCACGGGAGAGCCCGAGAATGACTGCCGTGCAGATCCCGGATAAGGCTGCCGGAATCGTTACTTTGACAATGGTTTCAAAATGGGTGGCCCCCAGGGCAAAAGAGGCTTCTTTCAAAGCCGTCGGCACACAGAAAACTGCATCTTCTGAAATACTGCAGATGGTGGGAACGGCCATGAATGCGAGCATCAAGGAAGCGTTAAACATATTCAATCCCACGGGAATATCAAACAGCTGCCGAATGAACGGTGCCACGACCACCATGCCGAAAAACCCGATCACCACAGACGGCATGGACGCCATAAGCTCAACAACGGGTTTAACAATTTCAGCCACTCTCGGCGGGGCAATTTCAGCCAGATAAACAGCCGTCATCACTCCCAGGGGAACGGCAATGGCACCGGACAAAACCGTGACATAAACCGAGCCCAGGACCAGGGGAAAAATTCCAAAATCAGCCGGATCATCTGTTGGATACCAGTATTTTCCAAGTATGAAATCCTTGAAGCTCAAATGCTCAAAAACAGGCATGCCTTCTTTGAAAAGAAATATCATAATCAGGGAAAGCGCTGTGATGGAAAAGAGTGCAACCAGCAAAAATACAGATTGCACCCCTTTATCTATGGTTTGACGTTTCAATCAGGATCTCCGTTTAAAAGACGGGAATGGAACCGGCTTCTTTAACCAGTTCCTGCCCTTTTTTAGAGAGGATAAACGAAATAAATCCCATGGTATCTCCCCGGGGCCATCCATTTGTGAACATGAACAGTCCCCTGGATATGGGAAATGATCCGTTCAGCGTATTTTCTTCACTTCCAGGGATGCTGTTCACTGTAACGGCCTTGATCTCCGGGGTTAAATATCCAAGCCCCACATACCCGATGGCACCTGGTGTGCCGGCAACCGCCTGGACAATAGCGCCGTTGGACGGAACAGTAAGCGCGCTGGGAACCACCCTGCTTTTTTCCATGACCATATCCTTCCAGACCCCAAAGGTTCCGGATGAAGAGTCTCTTGAAATCACAACAATTTTTCCGGGTGTGCCGCCCACTTCTTTCCAGTCTGTAATTTTACCCAGGTAAATGTCTTTAAGCTGACCCATGGTCAGGTCTGCCACCTTGTTTTTTGGATGAACCACAGGGACAATGGCATCCAGTGCGATCCTGAAAGGCACCGGATATACATTTTTTGAACCGGCAAGATTCACCTCTTTTGATTTTATGAACCTTGAGGCATTCCCGATATGGGCTGTACCGTCAATAATGGCCTTGATGCCGTTTCCCGACCCACCCCCGGACAGGGAAATTTTAACACCCGGGTTTTGCAGCATATACGCTTCAGCCGCTTTCTGAGCAATGGGAAGGACAGTTGTTGAACCTTTGATAACCAGCTCACCGGCAATCGCTGAAAATGAGATGAGCAGGATGCACATCGCTGAAACAAAAAGTGATAGTATCGATTTTTTCATTTTTCCTCTCATAATTTAAATATTGAACCGTCTGTTTTTCAGACAGACAGCTTATGAGAAGAAGTTTTACGCCTGGTGTATTAGGATTGTATTAGGATTGTGTTAAGCCGGTATTAAAATCAGGTGGAGATTTCTTTTTTCAGGTAGAGGATATTGCCCTTGTCGTTGTATGAATACCCGTTAAAATAAGAATCAATGATGAACATGCCCCGCCCGTGCTCTTCATCCTCAGGCAATTTTGCTTTCAGTTGACTTTTCCAGTCAAACCCGTCTCCCTGGTCTTCAATGGCCACCTTTATCAATCGATTTTCTTCAATATCCAAAGAAAGTTTGACAAGTTTTTCAGGATTATTGCCGTTTCCGTGCCGGATGGCATTGGTGAGACCTTCCCGCAGAACCAGGTTAATGGCAAATGCGTGTTCTTTTATTCCGTCCATTTTTGAATACAGATAGTCAATGGCACCGATAATGACGTGGTCTATATTCTCCATGGTCGAAGAAAAGTTAAAATGGATAGACCCATTGTCCTGCAACACATCAAATTCTTCATTTTCAAGTGTCATTTTTTCATACCTCTACGCAGAGAACGACAAGGTCATCCTCCGGAAGTGCTTTTTTGTTAAAAAGACAATCCACTAATGCTTCGGGTGCTTTTTGATACGGCTCACCCTTGATCTTGTCAAAGACCGGCAGCAGGCTGTCCGCCCCGCTGGCCCAGGTGACCTGCTGCTCTGCCGACTCCACCAGCCCGTCCGAATATACGAAAAATTTATCCCCGGGGTTGACCTCAAAGGATTTAATGCCGAAATGGGCATCCTTGAACATCCCCAGAATATCCCCATCCATTTTGATCAGATAGGGATCCCCAATTTCTGGCAGACAGACCACCGGCGGATGTCCGGCATTAATGATGGTCAGTTTCCGGGTTGTCCGGTTGACATGCAGATAGCAGCAGGTTAAATATTTTCCGTCCGGCAGAATCTCCACCAGAACATCATTGATCATTTTCATGCTCTCTGCCGGAGAATATACCGGTGTGCAGTTCTGGGCCAGCAGCGCCTTTACCGAAGCTGTCATATAGCTGGTCTGGATATCATGACCGGACAGATCGGCAACAAAATAGCCGGTAATTCTGTCCGAAATATTCAGGATATCATAAAAATCACCCCCGGCTTCCTCCAGAGCCTTATAATAAACACCGAATGATGCTTCGGGGTATTCTTCCGGCAGCGGCAGCATAGACACTTGTGCTTCTGTCAGCTGTCTTAGCTTGCTTGCCTGTCCTGCAATCAACGAATTCGTGGCGATGGACAGCTTAAGATGAATCCTTACCCGGGCCAGGACTTCCAGTGGATGAAAGGGCTTGGTAATATAGTCAACCGCCCCTAAATCAAATCCTTTAAGCTTTGAATCCACCTCGCTGACACCGGTTAAAAAAATAACCGGAATGGCATTGGTTTCAGAATTGAGTTTCAGCTTTTCAATAACATCGAACCCGTTTTCCCCGGGCATTTCAATATCCAGAAGAATCAGATCCGGTTTTTGCTGCTCGGCTGTTTTCCGGGCATCCGGGCCATTGGCGGCACTGAACACCTTATATCCTTCTTTTGATAATGATTTTTCAATCAATTTTAAATTCAAAAGGTTGTCGTCAACCGCCAGAACCGAATAGGGCTGCTTATTTCCCATAAAAAATGCCTTTGTAGATCTATTTAAGGGCTGTTCAGCGCATTCACACTGTTTTCAATATCATTGATATACGTATCAAAATTTTCCAGGGAGCCTTTTTTGGCCTGCATTTCCATATCTTTTGCCAGACTGGAGATATCTTCAAATCCTAAATTCCCGGCAGCGCCTTTAATGGAATGAGATGCGGCAGCTGCATCAGCCGGATTATTGTTCGCTACTCCTTTTTTAATCTTTTCAATATCGGATAGTGATGTGGTGATAAACAGTTCAACAAGTTCCATAAAATCTTCCTGGTCAATCCCCAGACGTTCCCAAAGCACTTTAAAATCCATGAAGCATCTCCCCCCAATAAAATCCCGGTTGAATCCAGGTTGGGATCTTGAATAAAAAGAACGAAAATCGATATTCCTGAAATTATAGATAATTTAATAATCAATGTAAACCTTTTTAATAGTAAAAAGGCGGGGATGAAATTTACTCTTTTCTGGCTGGATTAAACTTCTGAAATGCTATTTCACTTGTAAAGCTTGAGCCAATTTTCCGGTTTCAGGCCTTTGATGTTCCCCATCAAAGCACCTCTTTATCAAAGAAATTAAGATGGACGCGAGGAGGAGGAGGAAAAACCTCGCGCCATCTTCCCATGGAATCATCGTTAAACGAAGATCATCTGCA
>JBNKNP010000122.1:0-16950 GCA_050293905.1 Desulfobacteraceae bacterium
CCAGACAACAACCAGGATGACAATTGCCAAGATCGAAATACTGCTTTTGAGCAGCGACAGGATGGATGGAGCCAGAAAATAGAGTGCCGCACTGATGAGTAAGAGGAGTGGAATCCACAATAAAGGCATGCATTTTAATGCTTTGCCGAATGTAGACTGGGAAACTTTCAACTGATTAAGATAAGCTTTTGTCGGTTTTTTCATCCAGGGGGCGACGGCCAGAAACATCCAAGATTCACTGGGCTTTTGCCCGGTTTTTGTCTGTTTAACGTGTTGGCAGGTGGTTTCACCTTTGAATTTTTCCAGGTCCTCCCGGCTCATTTGATAGGCATCCAGCATTAATGAGTAGGCCTCAACTTCCGTGAATGCATCCAGGTCGGTACGCATTTTAGACAGGCGGTCCTGTACATCGGGATGTACATCAAAATCCTGCAGGCTGGTGGCTGGAATGACTTCATCCGGATCCTGGGTGTCATTTGCATTCACCCAGTGCACTTTTCTGAATCCCAATCCTTTTCTCAGGCTTAAAAAAGCAATATTGTGACTGCCGTAACTTGCGGCAAGGCGCAGCAGTCCTTCGCTCCTGACGCGATCCTGCAAGACCCTTGAGACCCTTAACAGAACAGATACCGGGCTTGTGTCCTGTCGTTTCACCATGTCCATCTGCCCGGATGCATCGCTGACGATGAAACCGGTGCAGTTATTGTCAATCAGGCTGTCCACCCCCTGATTGTCGTATACGCCGCCATCCACAAGTTCCGGACGGATTTCACGGTGTTTCAATTGTTTTTTGGTATCGCTGTTCTGTTTGGGAGGTTCATAATACAGGGCGCTGACCGCCATGGGATCGAACAGGCCGGGAACACAGGCAGAGGATGCCACTGCATGTCCCAGTGGAAAATTTTTTTGACGATGAGTAATGTCGGCATAATCATTTGCCCGGCGCAGCCGGATGGTTTTTTTGTCTATTTGATGGGCTGTCAGGTCACTGGATGGTGTTTGCCCGGGGGACGGCTCTCCGTCTATGGGCGGTTCTCCCATTGTTCTGGCAGTAAACTGCCAGACTCGGCCGGTATTCAATGAGGTGGCATTGAGGATCAGGATGGGAACTTTGGCACTCCGGCCGGTATTGTGCCGGTTGGGGGAAAAATCATCAGGACCGTCGGGCGGGAAAATTTTTAACTCCCGCATCTCAATGGGATGGCCTAAACCCTGTATCACGTTCTGGTACAGCCAGTCGTCATAAAGCTCACCTATGCGGTCGCTTCGGGAGTAATTGGAATAGACCATTCTGCAGTTTTCAGCAAAATTTGAAAACGTTGCCATGCGTATGTTTTTTTCAGTTGCTTTGAGAAAATCAGTCTCAATTTGCTGCACGAGTTCTACATAATCCCGGTCGCTGATGTCTGCATCCGGTTTGCTTTCCAGCAGCTTTTTTAAATGCAGGTAGTATAAGGCGCCGATAATGGACCCGCCGGATACGGTTGAAATAACTTCCACATGACGGAGCAGACCCTGGTCGGCCATTTGCGCCAATACGCCGATGTGATAGAAAGAGGCGCGGAATCCGCCCCCAGAAAGGCCGAGACCCAGTCTGTCCGTCCCGGTCAAGTCCGTTTGGATAGGTTTATCAGGCATGACTCCTCCTTTGTCTGCAGTGTGAGAATTTCGGTAACGATAAAGGTTATAATTTTCTGCCAACCCTTAATGCCCGGTCCGGCCGCAATCAGGCCGGGTCGTAGTAGTCGATTTTTACCAAATGGTATCCTCCCTTCCGGGTAGTGGCTTCAAGGATATTGTCATCCGGATGGGAGTAGCCGTCACCATGCTGTGTGGCCGGGTCATTCATAATAAATCTGCCGTCATCAGTGATGCCGACGCAGACGACGAAATGATTATACGTTAAGTCCGGATCAATGCCATAGTCCACCCTGAGCATGGTGGGGCGGTCAGTCTCCACCCGCTGGGCCACGATACGTCTGAGTTCGGCCTCATCTCCGCTTTTGCTGCGGTACTTCAGTTCTTTTCCGCCTGCCGGCTGCATGAACTTTCCCGCAATAGACCAGACCACGCTGTTTCCTGAATATCCGAGGTTGGCATCAAGAAAGGCATCCAGGTTCCCCGGATCCGCCTCCCGGCCGTAGAACCTTAAAATCATGGCAATAGAGCTGATCGCACAGCCCTGCTTGGAGATACTGGAACTGCGGCCCAATGTCCGGGATCCCCAACGGGGATCTCCCTGGCTGAAGTGATGGACTCGCGGGCTGATCATCCGTTTCCCGTCCACCATTGCAACCGGATCCGTTGGCGGCGCGGTCCGGGTATGTCCCTCCTTGATCCATTGCAGAATCGTGGTTTTTGCCGCCGCGTTGACAATACCGTCAACCGTTATCCCGGCTTTATGCTGTAACGAAAAAAGGGCATCCCTTGTATTCTTTCCAAAGACACCGTCCACCTTGATCTTCTGTCCAAATCCAAAACTCTTGAGGTCAGTCTGGAAGTCGGTAACATACCCATCCGGCACATTCTGGTTCAGGTGACTGTAACGCGTGGCCCCGCTGTCGTCCACGCTGCCGCGCTCTAAATCCACCGACCCGTCGAACAGATAGGCGGAAAAATGACTTACATCCGTGCCGGCAGGCATCACTTTGCGAGAGACGTCTGGTTTCGGTTCACTTGCAGCCGGGATACGATCCGGAGCGGTAAAAAGCTCGGCCTCGGCATGCCTTCTCCGCAGCAGACCGTTAAGGACTTTTCCTCCGGCCTTGATCCAGCGCGCCATTTCCGAGGGAACTGAATCGTAATCACCGGCATTCAGTTTACGTCTGAGTGTGCTTTGTTTCAGTGCTCCGCCGCCAAGGTTAAAGACGAAACTCACCAGTGCCGAGAACTGATTATCGTTCAGCGGGACATTGATATAACGTACAACATCCTCCTCTGCACCGGTACAATCACTGCGCAGCAAATGTTCGGCCTGGGCCTGATCGATACGTCTTTCGTTTCTCACATCTTCTGCTGAAACGGTTCGTGTATGGCCGTAACCAATCGTCGGCACGCCCACTGAGTCGAAATATGCCACTGGCTTGAAACCTTCGAAATGCCTGATGAGGTCTAACCCTGCCTGATTTATTTTTCTAGTCATAACCGGAATCCTTGAAAAATATTGTCTGTAAAGAGAGACGAGTCGTCATGAGAGGATCAAAGGTACAGCTCCGCCCTGTCGGTTACATGGTTTAAGGTGATGTTGGAAAATGAATGAGTTTTAAACGGCTTAACCGCCATTCCATACTGAATTTAAAACCACATAAAGAGCAGGTTTTAAAGCACCGTGTGATGAACGGCGGCAAATATGTGACAAACGGTTGAACATGTTGACGGTTTTGAAGAAATACGGCTCAGAGAAGGTGGTCCGGCAGGCAGATGCAGGTGTTAACCTGTCCGTCCTTTTCCCGGTGTTCAAACAGATATTGATCGTTGTAAAAGGCAGTCAGGCGGGCCTTGATATTTTTAATGCCGATACCTGTTGATCCCTTTTCACCCATGGTGTCGTCAGATACCCAACGGCCGGTATTGGTTATGGTGATGGATATTTTCCTTCCGGCAAGCGGTTGAACAATAATGTTGATGTCCAGATGCTCAGGGCTGGTTTTTGTGCCGTATTTGATGGCATTTTCAAGCAGAGGCTGGAGAATGAGGGACGGCACAACGATCTTTTTAACTGTAGGATCAACACAGATGTCAACACTTAAATAATCACCAAACCGCATTTTTTCCATTGTAAGATAATGATCTGTCACTTCTATTTCCCGGGCAATGGTATGAACCGGCTTTGCTCCCCGGGAAAGACTGAGCCTGCAGAATTCGGCCAGGTGGGTTATCATTTCATGGGCTGCTTTTTGATTGCTGAATACTGCCCCACGGATAGAGGCCAGGGAATTGAACAGGAAATGAGGATTGATCTGGTAGCGGAGTTTTTCCCTTTCCTGGTTCTGGGCGGCAAGCATTGCCTGGGCTCTTTTCTGTTTTTGAAGGATCAGTTCCTTTTCCAGCTTTAGATTTTTCCAATAGGTTTTGTTTGCTTTTTGCAGATCCAGGTGGCAGTTAACCCGGGCAATCAGTTCTTCCCTTGAAAATGGTTTGCAGATATAGTCATTTGCCCCGGATTGGTATGCTTTTGCCAATGCGTCAACCTCTGTCTTGCCGGTGAGCATGATAATGGGCAGCTCCATGGGGGAAAAGGTTTTCCTTAAGGTTTTGCAGACAGCATATCCGGAAAGCCCCGGCATCATGATGTCCAGCAGGATCGCCCCGGGGATAATGCCCAGTTCGATCATTTCAAGTGCCTGTGATCCGTTTGAAACCGTGTGGCAATTCAGTCCTTCATTTTCCAGCAGTTTTTTAAGGATGTCCAGGGTGTCGGGATGGTCATCCACGGCAAGGACATCGACCTGTACGTCTTGTTTCATTTTTTTATCATATCATTATTTATTATTATATCAGGGGATGAATCATCCGTGACAGAAGATCAGGCGAGACCGGTTTTAATATAAAATCAAGTCCGGTATCTTTAAGCCTTGTGTCCAGGTATTTTTCATGGGCTGTGATGAGGATCAGCCGTGTTGTTTTCTGATCGATCAAATGGATCAGATCAAGACCGGAACCGCCTCTGAGGCGAATATCCAGAAACACAAGATCAGCAGCATTCTTCTTAAGGAAGTTTTGACCCTCCTTAAATGTTCCCCCTTCCCAGGTCACCTCAATCTGTTTAAAGGATGAAAGCAGATACTTTAGATCCGCTCTGACAAAAGGTTCATCATCAATAATCGCTGTCCTGATCCGTTTTTTTTGTTCCATGGGGTTCATAGCATTTCCAGTCTGATCCGGCTAAGATTCCATAAAACTATAGATCAAAAATGCCTTGCCGGGGATATTTTGTGATAAACGGCAGGGATTGTGTGATGAACGGTGTTAAGTATACAGTCCTCCAAATTTATCCTTAAGACGGATGGCATTCCGCCTGCTGACCATAAGCGGATCTTTATGATTCAACAACTTGAGTTTCAGAACTCCGCCTTTGTCAGGAAAAATAGTATCGATCTGTTCCAGGTTAACGATAGCAGATCTGTGGATGCGGAAAAAAACATCCTCCGGTAATATCTTTTCCCAATATTTTAACGTGCTTCTGCATACCAGTTTATCATTGTGCCTGAGCAGTACAGCCAGGTAGTTGCCGCCGATGGAAGCAATGGCAGAGATATCTTTGATTGATACGTACCGGCCGCCGGTATCCTGTTTTACGAAAATCCGACTGTGCTCATCCAAGGGGTGTTCCTGTTTTTTTTCCTGACTGATGCGGCCCAGTGTACTTGCAAGGCGGTCTTTTGAAACCGGTTTTAACAGGTAATCCATGGCATTAATTTCAAAGGCCTTTAGCGCATAGCTGTTATATCCGGTGACAAATACGATTTTTGAATCTTTGTCTATAAAGGGGATCAGGTCAAAGCCGGAACCGCCTCGCAGGCGGATATCAAGGAAGATCAGGTCAAAATGATGATCAGTCAATTGCTGCCGGGCTTCAGAGATGGTGCCGGCTTCACCGGCCACATGGACGTTCTTATGGAACATGAGCAGATTGGACAAATCCTGCCGGACAAAAGGTTCATCGTCAACTATGAGCGTTTTTATCTTCATTGCTTGTTCATCCCTGAATCATTTTTCTTTCCAGGCATGGAAAGATGTCATATGTTCTTTAAGAACTCGACCCCTGCATTTTTTTGAAAGAAAAAGTGTTAAAGAAATTATGATATTGAAAACACGTTATAAAAAGGGGTCTTGCCGTCTATGATCATTTAAAGAAAGCTTTATGTCTAAATATGCTAGGGCTTTGCCGGTTTGTCAACTAAAGAAAGCAAAAAAAACAATGCAAACAGGTGTTCTGTCTGAACCGGCCGGCGGATCCGGGGGGGGGAGGGATATTCCTTTTTTTTTCCGGACAGGATGTGAACCAATCTTAAGTCCGGATCAGCTGAACCAGAGCAAGAGATATCAGGCTGAAAAAAGCACCGGCCAGAAACGGAATTTTATAGTCTACTAACCATAGCAGGCCACCGATGGCAGGAAGGATCACGGCTGCGATATGGTTAATGGTAAAGCCCACAGCCGCACTGGGGGCAATGTCTTCAGGTTCGGCAATTTTTTGAAAATATGTCTTGATACCAGTGGCAAAATTGAAAAAGATGTGATCCAGCACATAGAGTACACCGACAATGGCTTTTGAATCCACATAGGCATAGGAAATGAAAATGAGAATGAGAAAGAAGTATTCTATGGAAAGCAGTTTCCTTTCACCGTATTTGACAATGAATTTTCCAATCAAAGGATTGATAAAAAAGTTGATCCCGTTATTGATCAAAAAGAGAATCGTAATCTGCTGCACGGAAAATTCAAATTTCTTAACGAGCAGAAAAACGGCAAATGCGATAAAGATCTGTCTTCTGGCACCGGCCATAAAGGTTAGAAAATAAAAGAGCCAGTATCTTTTTTTAAGGATCATCTTTTTTTTCTGGATGGGCATACCCTGCTTTTCAGGGTTCCGGGTGAGCGCCCACAGCCCGCATATTGCAATGGTACTTCCAAACAGGATAAACATGGCTTGGTAACTTAAAAAAGGGGCAATCACAAAGATCAGAATTCCCACGGCAATATTGGCGGCAGCCGCATACTTTCTCTGGGTGCTGAAAACATGGGGAGAGACGGTTTTGTCAAAATACTGAAGCGTCAGGGACTGGTTGGTGGTCTCATAGTAGTGAAACCCGAAACTCATGATCAAGGTGGTGAACATCATGCCGGAAAAACTGGGCAGAAGACCGGTTAAAAAAACACCGCTGCCAAGGATCAGAATGGCGAGAGCTGATAATTTGTGCTCTTTGATGATAAGAATAACATAGGTGACCAGCAATGCCAGAAAGCCGGGAATTTCCCTGACAGACTGCAGTACGCCGATGTGGTTTCCGTCAAGCCCCACAACATGAACCCCGAAGTTATCAAAAAGGGTCCTCCAGCATTGAAGACCGGCAGTGGAGCAGATCGTGAGCACGATGAGATACAGGTACATCGGCTCCTTTTTATAAGATGTCATCCGATACGGCTTTTATTTTATTTTTTCAATGATTTTGGCCACAGCTGTTTCAGCCGTATCGCCAAAGAGGGTTTCAACTTCCACAAGGTTCAGGTAGCTGTCATCCCACTGGATACTGTCTCCTTCAAGAATCCAGTCTTTCAGCCGGTTGTATTTTCCGCCGAGGGCCTTGATTTTTTTAAGCAGCGGGACCTGTTTTGATGTTTTAAAGCCGATATTCAAGGATAAAATATATTCAATAATATTGGGTGTTGCAGGATTGGAGGAGAGTACCGGGATCACCAGGATGTTTTTTTTGTCTTTTCGTCCTTTCCCGATATAGACATTTCCTTCCCTGACAATAATATTTTTAGTCCCTTTCAGCCGGGGATCGGTTTCCACTCTGGAGGCAGCATTTTTTAATTTTCCGGTTTTATTGATGATTTTTATTTTTGTTTCCCGGGTGACCTCGCCCAGAACGCTCAGCCCGGATATCTGGTACAAAAATGCCCCGTGGATTTCCGAAATGACTTCCTGGAGGTTTTTAATGACCAGAACGTTTTTATTGGTCAATTGAGAGATCGCAAGATCATGGGCCGCCAGCAGGTCAAATACCGGTCCTTCAAATTTTTCACTGATCCGGCTGGTGCCGACGGTAACCGTTTTAGCCTGGTGTTTGATGGCATCCACCGGTCTGGCCATGGTATTGATGGCCTGGCTGATATTTTCAAAAAAGGTATCCAGCATATTGGACGGGGTCCCTTTGGTCTCAAAATCAATCTCAAAATCAGACACCGGAAGCCTGCCTGAAAGGTATTTTAACAGCAAGGTAAGATTGGCAACATTATCCAGCCCCAATGCTGCCGGAAACCGCCCCTGGCGGCGTTTTTTAGAAAAAATGTTATAAAACTGGGCAATGCTTTCCCTGAATTTTTTTTCCAGAAGGATTTCATACACATCATGCCCCATGGTGGTGTACTCATCCAGCAGATCCTTTACCTGGGCCTTGCCCTCATACATGAACCGGGAGCCTTCGTTGATGGCCAGAGCGGCATAATAACCCCAGATATGGCCCACCAGTGTATTGAGTATCGGTGCAAAATGTTCCGGGGTCTCGGGAATTTTAAATACATCCTTTGCATAAGGGTCGAACCGGTTTTCGCCAATTGTTGTAATGACCACAGGCGTGGCCTTATGGGCATGGAAAATAGCCGTGTCCTTGATGATGTCACCCAGAACACTTTCACGGGTCCCTGCGGCACAGATGATAATCAGGGGCTCACTGGAAAGGTCGATATGCTTTTTGTCTTCAACAAAATCAGATGAAATGGTTTTGTAACATAATTCAGACAGTTTGATACGGATTTCATCGGCGCTGGTCTTGTTTGAACCGGACCCCACCGTGGCCCAGTAATTTTTTGAAACAGCCAGGTTAAATGCCGAATCCTTGATTTTCTCCTTCATATCAAGGATGGTTCTCATTTTATCCGGCAAAGCCAGGATTTCATTGATCTGTTCCGTGATAAATTCTTCCGACCTGACACCGGCAATGGCTGCAAGGTGCAGGCCCAGTATGGCACCTGCGGTAATCTGGGAATAAAAGGCTTTGGTGGATGCCACGGACATTTCGATATCCCGGCCGGAACTGGTATACAGAACACCGTCGGTTTTGAAAGTTAGATCGGAATCCCTCCGGTTGACGATACACAGCGTATGGGCACCATAAGCTTTAACCATATCAACGGTGCGGTTTGTATCCGTTGTGGTGCCGGACTGGCTGATGGCCACCACAAGCGTGGCTGCCATGGCATCTTTGCCCGCCCCTTCTTTGGCAATGGAAAATCCGGATAATTCTGATGATTTCAATGCCCGGATTTCCATATCACTTTCACCCAGATAATATTTCAGCAGGTCTGAACAGCCCTGGGCAGCAATGCCTGCTGTTCCCTGCCCGATAAAGCAGACCTTTTTAATCTTTTTTTTCTTGAACGCCGTTACCAGGGATTTGGGAACGGCCGTGTCGTCAAGAGTGGTCGTGTAAAGTGCTTTTTTACCGGCTTTTTTAAATTTGTTTTCCAGGGTTTTTTCAACCGAATCCGGGGATTCGGAAATCTCTTTTAGAAAATAGTGGGGAAAGTTCTGCCGATCTATATCTCTTGAGGTGATCTGGCTGGTTAAAACCTGATTTTTTTGAATCCGGATGGGTTTGCCGTCATAGTAAAGAGAACGGATGCCGGCCACACCACCGGCAGAGGACTGGTCAAGTATAACGATCTGTCCTTTGTCTTCGCCGTTAAGCTTGATGTAATTCTGGGTTTCTTCTACAATGCCGTACAGTTCCGATGCGGCAATATAGTGGTCCTGGGCAATGCCGACAAAAATAGCCTGGCCGCTGCCTTTCTGGGCCAGAAAAAGTTTTCCCGGGCTTAAGTCGGTATGCATGCTGATGGCATGGGAGCCTTGAAAATCGTTTACGGCCAGCCGGAAGGCTTCTTCAATGGGGTGGCCAAGTTTAAGATAATGTTCAATCTGCAGCGGGATCAGTTTGGTGTCGGTATTGATATCCTGGTGGATTTTATCATACCGGGCCTCATATTCTGTTTTAAGTTCCAGGTAATTATCAATATCGCCGTTTAAACAGACATGAATAATACCGCTTTTATCAATTTCATGATCCGTGGGCGTGTTATCCACCGGGTGACAATTGGCTACACTGATATCCCCGACAGACGCCCATCGGGTGTGGGCAGAGACAGAATGACCCAGATAATCGTACTGGCACAGCAGCTGGAGCATGAGATCATTTTTAATCTGGCTGCGGATAAATGAAACATTGTCTCCCAGCGCACCGATTTCAGCGGCGAATTTATAGGCAAAGGCGATATTCACCCGGTGGCTGCCGTCTTCGGGAAAGGTGTCGTTGATGGTAATGCTGTTGTTGGAAAGAACCAGGTGATTGGTGCGCTGCTTTAACCGGTCAGACAATCCTGCTTTGATCAGGCCGGCCCGGAAATTTTCAAATTCATCCTTGGTCAGGGAAAAAAGAACAGATATGCCTGAGGAATCCCTGCCGCGCACTTCTAATCGATCAATGGAGTTCAGCACGGCATTGATCCTTTTAAATACGGCCAGGGCTTTTTCATTCTTTGCTTTTTCAAGACCGATGGCCAGGTCGCTGACAGCAGAAATATTTTCTATAATCTCTTTTTCAAGGCACCAGTGGATGTCTTCCAACAGCTCGATACGAAGAGAAACGATTTCAGCATTCTGAGGAGACAAAGTTGCAATTTTTTGTTGGGAAAGGGCAGTCTCTTTTTCGATGATCTGCCGGATCTGCCTGGTTATTTCACTGAGTTTTTTTTGTTTCTGGGAATCGAAAAACAGGTCGGCAAAACATATCTCATTCTTGATTTTCTGACAGTCCATAAGCAAAGTGGTCAAGGCCTCTTCTCCGCCGAGAAAGTTTTTTACGGAAAAGGATGATTTGGACAGACTTTCTTTTTTCAGCACCGGAAGGGCTGAGGTGATTGATTCAGGATTAAATGTGTCCGCGTCTTTGCCTTTGAATGCCACAAGTGCTGAAATGCCGCAAAAAAAAGTATTTGGACGGTCAGGAAAGAAAATAAGCGAATTTTCTTTAGCCCGGTGCATGGATATGGCAGCTTCAATGTGAATAGATTTTAAGTTTTTAATGAGGTTGTAAAAAAAGGTCATGGGCTTGAACATTTTGTCCTCCATCATTCAAAAGTTACAGGATATCACAATTGAGCCGTCTTTTCATGGGACTTAAAATATTGTTTTAAAATCATTTTTGCATAGGTGCTGGCACGTGTCCCAATATATTTCCTGTGGCCCACCACAATGGCCAGGGCTATTTTTTTGTCTGTCTTTTTTTCTTTTCCAAACCCGGTAAACCAGTCATATTTTACCGTATGTTGTTTGTTGTACAAAGAGCCCGTCTTTCCCCCGATTAAAAGTGCTGAAAGAACACGGTCCCTGGATGCGCCCCTGAATGATTTTCTTGCCGTGCCCCCGGACACGGTTTTCTGCATCAGGTTAACCATAGTTGACGCGGTTTTCGAGCTTATAGCAGTTTTATAGGTTGCTTTTTTATTTTTGTAAATAACTTTTCCGTCATCGTCTGTTACATGTTCGACAATACTGGGCATCATCAGGCGGCCGGAATTGATAATTGCAGCGGACAGCATGGCCCCGAACAAGGGGGAGATGGTGGTATCATTATTAAAGCCGCATCCCAGTTCCGCCAGATGATACTCACTGTCATTGGTTTTAAATTCCCCTGAATAAAACGGCAGTTCTGTGTCGATCTGCTGGTTGAATCCAAATGCCCGGGCATAAAAATCAAGTTTTTTTCTGCCCAGTTTGTTTTTCCCGATTTTTCCAAAAACCGGATTAATAGATTCCGCAAATGAACGAGAAAAAGATATCCTGTATGAATATTTATTTTTTACTTCCCGAAGCTGCCGTTTATACAGGGTGTATTTACTGCCGTTGAAGTGAAGCTGGGTTGCCGGCGTATAGCCAAGGGATTCTATGGCAGCACAAGCCGTAATGATTTTAAAAAGACTGGCAGCCGGATAATCGGAATCCGTGCATGGATTTTTTTTCTCGTTGTCCAGATCAAAGCCGGTCATGGCAATAATTTTTCCGGTGTCAGGCTCAATGACCACAAAGGCAATGCGCTGGGGCTTGCCGCGGTTTATTCTTTTCAAGCGGGCGAGCACGGATAATAAATATCCCTGAAGATAGACATCAATACTGGTCGTCACCTTATAACTGTGGTCCGGCGTATCAATAAAAAAAATATTTTTATCTGTTCGTGCAAGTTCGGTTGAATCAATGATGGAGGCCAGCTGATTTCTTGATAATTGAATTGGCAGGTTTTGTTCTGTGCGCCTGTCTGCTGTGGAACCGGTTTTATGTTTTTTAAAATAAGATGTTAAAGGGCCGGAAACAAATGATTTGAAAATAAAACCCAGCACGATGATAACAGAAAGCAGCAGTAGCGTACCGGTAATGGCTTTTATTGTTTTTAAAACCCGGTCTTTTCTTTTTATTTGAACAATATATTCAGATTGGAACTTCCGCCAGGAGTTCTCATATTTTAAATCAACCAAAAAAATACCCAATTATATTCATCTGCATCCGGCCGGTACCATGGGGATGTCAGATATTCTCTTTAATTTACTTTACTGGACTGCCCGGTACCACTGAATCGTCAAAACCCGATAATACCAGCTTTTTTTTATGGCCCGCTGCCAGGATCATGCCCTGGGAGATTTCTCCCATGAGAGTTGCTTCTTTTAAGTTGGCAACAACAATGACCTGTTTTCCGATGATCGATTCCGGAGAGTAATTTTTTGCAATCCCTGCAATGACCTGCCGGGTTTCTGCCCCGAGATCAACAGTCAGTTTTAATAATTTATTCGATTTTTCGATTTTTTGGGCATCTGTAACTGTTCCGGCCCGCAAATCAATTTTTGAAAATTCTTCTATTGTGATCCGGTCTTTTAATGCCGGTTTAAATGGTCTGGCCTTTTGTTCGGCTTTTTTCGGCTTGGCCTTGGATACGTCAATCCTTGGAAACAGGCTGCCGGGCTTTTCAACGAGGCTGCCTTCTTTTATCTGGGCCCAGGGCTTGATCTCTTCAAGGGAATAAAAAGAATTTTTATCCCTGGCTATACCTAATGTTTGCTGCATTTTCAATGCAGTCTGTGGCATGACCGGATAGATCAGGCCTGAAACCACCCGTAATGCTTCAATAAGATTGTACAGTACCGTGGCAAGCTCGGGCAGGTTTTTCTCATCTTTTGCCAGGGTCCAGGGCTCGTTGGTATCAATATATTTGTTCAGGGTGCTGATCAATTGCCACACAGCAGCAAGGCCCTGGTGGAATTTACAATCAGCCATGGCTGATGTAAAAGCATCAATGGCAGCAGCGGTGTCTGATTCAAGGCTCAATTTTTTCTGTGCCTGTATCGAATCGTCCACCCCCGGAACCCGGCCGTCAAAGTAGCGGTGAGTCATGGACAGGACCCGGGAAAAGACATTGCCAAGATCATTGGCCAGGTCTGAATTGATCCGGGCCACAATGGTTTCTTCTGTAAAATTGGCATCCAGGCCAAACACCATCTCCCGCATGAGAAAATACCGGAAAGCATCAGTCCCGTATTCACCGGTTACCTGGACGGGATCGGTGACATTGCCGATGCTCTTTGACATTTTGCTGCCTTTGACATTCCAGAATCCGTGAACATTCAATCCCTGGTAGAGATCGATGCCGGCAGCCTTGAGCATGATGGGCCAGTAAATGCCGTGGGGCTTGATGATATCCTTGGCCACAAAGTGACGGGTCGTGGGCCAGAATCTATTAAAATTTTCTCCATCCGGATATCCCAGGGCGGAAATATAGTTAACCAGGGCATCAAACCAGACATAGGTCACATATTCCTGATCAAAGGGCAGCGTGATCCCCCAGGTCAGCCGGGTCTTCGGCCTGGAGATGCACAGATCTTCCAGGGGTTCCTTTAAAAACGAAAGGATTTCATTTTTATACTGCTCGGGACGGATAAAATCCGGGTGGGTTTTAATATGATGGATCAGCCATTCCTGGTACTGGCTCATTTTAAAAAAATAATTGGATTCTTTAATGGCTTCAGGTGCGGTTCCGTGATCCGGGCATTTTCCGTCAACCAGTTCTCTTTCCTGGTAGAAGCGTTCGCAGCCGAAACAATACAGGCCTTCATAACTGGAAAAATAGATGTCGCCCGCGTCATGGATTTTAGACAGGACCTGTTGAACAACCTTGATGTGGTCAGGATCTGTGGTCCGGATAAAATGATCGTTGGACACGTTTAATACAGGCAGAAGATCCTGGAACAGCTTTGAAATTTTATCGGCATATTCTTTGGGGGTGGTTTTTTGTTTTTCCGCGGCCTGGACAATCTTGTCGCCATGTTCATCCGTGCCGGTGAGAAAAAAAGTTTCATGACCGTCCATCTGGAAAAACCGGGTGGCCACATCAGCGGCAATGGAAGTATATGCATGGCCCAGATGGGGCTGCGCATTGACATAATAAATCGGAGTGGTGAAAAACTGGTATTTGGGTTTCATTCTTTGGCCGGCCTTGTTTTTTTCTGTATTGATTGGTTTTGTTTCAGTTGTTCAAGCGTTTTTTCAACCTCTGTATGGTCCTCTAACTTGACGGTAACGGTTTCTTTTAAAACGTTAAGGCGGATCACTTTGCCCGTTCCTTCTTCAATGGTGATTTTTTTGCCAAGTTTGGGCATCTCCCGCTTCAGACGCCGGTAAGTATCATTTTCAAAGTTCAGACAGCACATCAATCTGCCGCAGACACCTGATATTTTTGTGGGGTTCAGGGACAGCCCCTGTTCTTTGGCCATTTTGATCGACACCGGTTCAAAGGAGTGCATAAACGAAGAACAGCACAGTTCCCTTCCGCATTTGCCCACACCGCCGCAATGTTTGGATAAATTTCTAATGCCCACCTGGCGCATTTCAATACGGATGCTGAATTCCTTGACCAGCAGTTTGATCAGCTCCCTGAAATCAATCCTGCCGTCAGCGGTGTAGAAAAACGTCAGTTTGTTTTTATCAAAGGTGCATTCAACACTGAATAAGTTCATTAAAAGATCAAGGTCGTTGATGCATTTGATACAATAGGCATATGCCTGTTTTTCAAGTTCTTTTAACTCTTCTCTTTTTAAAAAGTCATCTGTTGTGGCAACCCGGACAATCTGCTTTAATTTTTTATCCGTACTTTCGATTTCATAAGGCGGGACGGCAATCCGTCCGAATCCAAGCCCCTGTTCGGTTTCAACAATGACAGGATCTCCTTCTTTTAAAACAAAGGCACAACTTTTAAAATCATATATTTTACCTGCTGTTTTAAATTTAACACCGGCAATTTTAAACATAGAATACGTTCCCTTAATTACACGCCAGTTTAAGAAAAAATTGGTCCATGGTTAATCTTAAACCGGAATTGGATATCAGCCTTTTTTCAGTTTCATATAGAGCGGCCTGCCAGAAAAAGATTTTTTCCAGTCCTCTATATTGGATAATATTTGCAAAAGAATCGGAAAAATCAAGGTTAACAATTTTTTCAGGGCTGAAATTAAACACGATCAGATCTCTTAAAAAACTTTTTATTACGGCTATGATATCATCAATATGCTCGGGGGAACGACAAAGTTTTTCAGAGAGAATCAGTCCGTTTGATACACCCATTTTATCCGTTTCAACCAGCCGGACAAGGTGGCGGATCAGCCATTTTCTGGTTTTCGCCCAATCCATGCTCCCTGGTTTGTCTGTTTCCGGGTTAAGCCACAAAAGGGTTTTGCTCAGATCCGAATCAGCTGTTCCGGCTGCGATCCGTGCAGTTTCCGGATCGATTTTATAAGCATGGATCAGCTGATGTTCCACCAATCTTTGTGTTAACGGTTTAAACAGAATTTTACGGCACCTTGAAAGAACAGTAGGCAGCAGCCGGGTCTCTTTTTGAACCATCAGGATGAAACATGTTTTTTCAGGCGGTTCTTCCAGCAGTTTTAACAGCGCATTCTGGGCCTGGATATTCATCAATTCGGCATCGACAATCATAACCACCCGGACCCTGGCCTCATTGGGCTTGTTGGAAAGTTTCATTGCCATATCCCTGATCTGGGAGATGGCAATGTTTTTTTTGCCCTCTATTAATTTGATCGCGTGAATATCCGGATGGTTGTCTGTTTGAATTTTTCTGCATGGCCCGCATTGATCACAGGGGACAGGACCTTTTTCATTACAATTGGCGCCTTTGGAAAAAAAAAAGGCAGCTTCTTTTTTCCGGGTATTTTTTCTCCCGTAAAAAAGAAGGGCATTGGGAATTTTTTTTGCGGCAAGAATGGTCTTTAAATCTTCAAACGCACGGGTATTGCATTCTATTTGATCAACATCAGCCATGGCTTGATCAATCACCACCGGTTAATAGTCCACCCGCTCCTTTAACTCTTTTCCACATTTGAAAAACGGCAGTCTTTTCGGGGGGATGGTGACCTTTTGTCCGGTTTTCGGGTTACGGCCGGTATAGCTTTTGTACTCTTTGATGTGGAAACTGCAAAAGCCTCTGATTTCGACCCGTTCTCCTTTTTTGAACGATTCGGACAATGAATCAAAAAATATTCTGATAACCTCGGCAGCCTGGGATTTGCTCAGGTCGGTTCTCTCTTTTAACGTGGATATTAGCTCAAGTTTATTCATACATCCTCTTTTGCGTTGAATGAAACAATATGGTTTTAAATTTTTTATTGGTTCTAATGAATATTTGATAAAAAGTCAAGTAGTTATGAAGGCAGATTCGGGATTTTTTCAATATTGTCTTCATCAATATCAACCCCGGCATACCGGCCTAACGCATCTATTTTTATGACCACCCGCCCTTTGCCTTTATGTTCCGTAAATTCTCCGGTGACACCGGCCATGGGACCCTCCAGAATCATCACCGGATCTCCCTTTTTCAGCCGGATGTTTGCACCGGTAATCAGGTCTGTGCTGGTGCTGGTTAAAATTTTTAAAGATTCAATCTGAAAGTCCGGAATCGGGACGGGCCCGGATTGGTTGCCCAGCAGCCGCACCGCACCGGTTGTTTTTAATATTCGCAGTTGATCAGCAGGAGAAGGGCTTGTTTTTACAAAAATATATCCTGGAAAAAGCGGGACTTCAATCATCAGGTTTCTGTCTTTCCGGCGGCTTTTCCGCTTTGTTTTTGGGAAAAAAACCTCAATTTGTTTTTTAACGATGCTTTCATACAC
>JBNKNP010000123.1:0-2324 GCA_050293905.1 Desulfobacteraceae bacterium
ACCATCCGCAGTGCCATGGCCATGGGCGGCACCCGGGGCATTCTGGTTAAAACAGATGCCCAGTTTCTCGACAGTTCAATCACGGCCAGGGCATTAAAGGCGGCCATCGAAGCTGACGGCATGCCGGATATGATTTTTACCGGAAAAGGGTCTGTGGACACGGAAGGGTTTCAAACCCAATACCGGCTGGCGCATTCCCTGGGCATGCCCCTGGCAAATGAAATTTCCCAGCTGGACGTTGACGGCGATACGGTAAAAGCCCAGCGGGATATCGGCGGCGGTGAAAAACAGGTCATCCAGATGAAACTGCCCTGTTTGATCGGCGCCACCAAAGGGTTGAATGAACCCAGGTATCCTAAATTCCCGGACATCCAGAAAGCAAAGAAAAAAGAGATCAAGGAAATGGACCTGTCCGCACTGGGGCTTGATGTTTCCTCCCAGAAGCTCACCATTGAAAAACTGGAGATCATTCCTGAACGGTCCGGCGCTAAAATGCTGGAAGGTTCTGTGGACGCACAGGTGACTGAGCTTGTCAGAATCCTGAAAGAAGAAGAAAAGGTTTTATAATATAAGGAGACTTGAAAATGGCCAGTACAGGCGTTTTAATAGAATTGGAAAACGGCGGGGTTAAAGATACCAGTTTGGGTGTTTTGACCGCCTGCACCGGACATACGATCCATGCTGTTATCCTGGATAATAGTGTTCATGATGCAAAAGAAAAACTCTCTGAATACGGCGCTGCAAACATTGTCATTGTCAACGGGGCAGACACCCTTTCGACCAGCCTGGATTACCAGGCACAGGTGCTGTCTGAACTCATTAAAAACTATGACTTAAGCGCGTTTCTTGCAACGGCCAGTGCCACTGGAAAAGATCTGATGGCAAGAGTTGCCGCCATCCTTGATGAACCGCTTATTTCAGATTGTGTCTCCGTCAGCATTGACGAAAAGACGGCTAAAAAATCCCATTTTTCAGGAAAAACATTTGCCACGCTTAAAGCAGATACATCCTGTCTGTTGTGCACGGTCCGTCCCAATGCCATTGACCCTGCTGCATCACCTGCACCGGGCGAAGTTGTTGAATTTACCCCCACTGTTTCTGATCCGGGAACAGCGGTTGTCGCTGAAGTCAAGAAAGATTCCGAGGATCAACTGGATCTGACCGAGGCTTCTGTCATCATTACCGGCGGCCGTGCCATCAAGGCGGCCCAGAACTATGACATGCTTAGAACCTGCGCCAAAAAAATCGGCGCCGCTGTCGGTGCCTCAAGGGCAGCAGTGGACGCCGGGTATGCTCCCCATTCAATGCAGGTCGGGCAGACCGGAAAAACGGTCAGCCCGAAACTGTATATTGCCTGCGGTGTATCCGGTGCTGTGCAGCACTTTGCCGGTATGAAAACATCAAAAGTCATTGTTGCCATCAATGAAGACAAAGATGCGCCTATTTTTGCCAAGTGCGATTATGGGATTGTCGGTGATATTTTTGATGTCGTGCCTGTATTAACTGAAAAACTATAAAAAAACCTCCCGTATCATTGCTGCCGCCGGCCGGTAGCAGTGATGCGGGTAAGCGAAAGATACCAAGATGGAAACTTACACACTTATTAAATCCATACTGATGTTTGCAGCTCTTGCCGGGGCATTTACTTATTTTTTCAAGCGCGTCTCCCGGTTGTATCAAATCATGATGGCTGTGGACGGAGAACCCAAACCTGCTATTGACCGGGTCGGCGAACGTATTAAAGTATTATTTACCGATGTACTCGGACAGACTAATGTACGGCGAAAGGCAGGCCCCGGGATTGCCCATACTTTGATTTTTTTCGGATTCCTTGCGATTCAGCCCCATTCGCTTGAGCTGATGATTCAAGGTGTTCTTCCATTTTTCCATATCGGGTATCTTGTACCGGGCCTGTATAAATTCTATCTTTTTGCAGCAGACATTCTTGCCTTTTTTGTGCTGGCCGGATTTGCCTTTGCGCTTTACCGCCGGCTGGTGATCAAGCCGGATTATCTGACCATGGGCCGGGATGCCAACCTGATCATCCTGTTTACCTGCGTCATTATTTTATCCTTTCATTTTATCAATGCATTTCAGATAATGATGCCGGTTGAAGGCAATACGTTCAGCTACGCCGGCGTATTCCCGGTTTCAGGCGTCTTTGCTACGGTCTTTGGTATTAACGGATTATCACAATCCGGACTTCAAATCGGATATGAAATTTTTTATTTCATTCATATCGGTACCATCCTGGGATTTTTAATTTATATTCCCGGCTCTAAACACCTGCATCTTCTGGCCGCTGCTCCCAATGTGTTTTTTAA
>JBNKNP010000124.1:0-7542 GCA_050293905.1 Desulfobacteraceae bacterium
GGATGACATCCACCGGGCATACATAGGCACAGGAGCCGCAGGCAATGCAGTCGGGCGGGGATTCGTTGAATGGGGTGGCCACCTTTCTGGTTACCCCCCGTCCTTCAAAACCAATGGCAGAAACGCCCACCACTTCGCGGCAGGTCCGGATGCACTGTCCGCACAGGATGCAGCCCTTTGTCTCGATATCAAAACGGGTCTGCTCCACATCCAGTTCATCTGCAATCCTGCGAAGAACAGGATGGGTCGGATTTCTAGACAATAATAGTTCGATGACAAGCTTGCGGACATTTAATACCCGTTCTGTCAGGGTTTTAACCACAAGGTCCTGGGCCGCTTCATAGATACATGAGGCAACCAGCCGGGTGCGCTTGCCATGGGTGATTTCCACCATGCAGATACGACAGGCGCCATAGGGTCTGAGTTCTTCATGGCTGCAGAGGTTGGGTATCTGTATATTGACAGAAGATGCCGCCTCCATGATAGTGGCGCCTTTGGGTGCATCCACCTTTTGGCCGTCGATTGTGAGGGTTACCGTGTCGGACATTTTTTCTCCCATTCCTTAAACCTTAAATTCTATCTTAAACCTGTTTTATCTCATCTGAATCCTTATTTATGGGCGGATTCCATTCAGGTAATTTTCACTGCGTCAAATTTGCAGGATTCAAAACAGGCACCGCATTTAATACAAGTACTCTGGTTTATGTCATGAAGCTTCTTTTTCTCGCCGCTGGCAGCTTCTGTCGGACAAATCCGGGCACAGACATGACAGCCGGTGCAATTTTCCGGATCAATGGAAAATTGGATCAATGATTTGCACACACCGGCTGGGCAGGTATGATCCTGAATATGTGCCTTATACTCATCCTTAAAATATCTAAGGGTGGTGAGCACCGGATTGGGGGCAGAGCCGCCCAATGCGCAAAGGGAGCCGTCCATGATGGCCTGGCCCATCCATTCCAGGGTATCAAGATCTTCAAGCCGTCCCTCGCCCCGGGAAATGCCTTCAAGAATCTTACGCATCTGCCGGATGCCCTCCCGGCAGGGCGTGCACTTTCCGCAGGATTCTTCCTCTAAAAATTCAAGAAAGTATTTGGCCACGTCCACCATGCAGTTGCGGTCATCCATCACGATCATGCCGCCGGAGCCCATCATGGATCCGATTTCGGTCAAGGCATCAAAATCAACAGGCATGTCCAGAAATTTTTCCGGAATGCATCCGCCCGAAGGACCACCGGTCTGAATGGCTTTAAATTTCCTACCTTTGGGGATACCGCCGCCAATGTCATATATGATTTCTCTCAGACGGGTTCCCATGGGCACTTCCACAAGGCCTGTGTTGTTAATTTTTCCAACCAGGGAGAAAATCTTGGTGCCTTTGGAGTTTTCAGTACCGATACTCCGGTACCAGTCCGCCCCCTTATTGATAATCAGTGGTACGTTGGCCCAGGTCTCCACATTGTTGAGCACCGTGGGTTTGTCGTAAAGCCCCTTGTCCGTGGCATGGACATATTTTGCCCGGGGCTCGCCGCTGCGGCCTTCAATGGAGGCGAATAAGGCAGAAGACTCACCACAGACAAAAGCACCGCCGCCCCGGTTGATGATAATATCAAAGGAGAAGCCGCTTCCCAGGATATTTTCTCCCAGCAGCCCCATGTTCCGGGCGGTTTCAATGGCCAGCGTAATATTTTTCACGGCCAGGGGGTATTCGTTTCGCACATACATATAGCCGTGGCTCGAGCCCACAGCAAAGGCTCCGATCAGCATCCCCTCCAGGATCAAATGTGGATTTCCTTCCAACAGGCTTCGGTCCATATAGGCCCCGGGATCCCCTTCATCTGCATTACAGATGACATACTTGGGATCGCCCTCGGCGTTCCGGGTGGATTCCCATTTCCATCCTGTGGGAAACCCGCCGCCACCGCGGCCCCTGAGATGAGCGGTCTTAACCGATTCAATGACGGATTCCGGGGTCATCCCGGAAAGACATTTGGCCAGAGCACTGTAGCCGCCGATGGCCAGATAATCTTCCACCCGGGTTGGGTCGATGAGACCGTTCATTCCAAAAACCAGGCGCATCTGTTTTTTATAAAAAGGCACCTCGTTTTCATGAACGATTTTTTCACCAGATACCGGATCCTTATAGAGCAGATGATCCACGGTTTCACCGTTTTTAATGGTCTGCTCAATGATCTTGGGCGCATCTGCCACTTTAACCTGCTGGTAGAAAATTTTCTGCGGGTGGATTACCACCATGGGACCGCGCTCGCAAAATCCGTGACACCCGCTGGTGCGGATATCGACCTTATCCTGAAGCTGTTGGGATTCAATTTCGCTGCGCAAGGAGTCCACCAGCTTCTGGGTGCCGTATGCCAGGCAGCCGGTACCGGTACAGATGGTGATGCAGGGTTTTTCCGATTGAGCCTTTTGCTTTATCTCTTCCTGGAGCTGATACAGCGCGTCCACGGATTTAATCGTCTTGATCATCTGTTTTTACCTTTTTTCCCAGATTTTTAAGTATTTTGTTTGCCTTTGACAGTGTCATCTGACCGTGATACTCACCGTCCACCGTCAGGATGGGTCCCAGGGCGCATGCCCCCAGGCAGTTAACCGTCTCAAAAGTAAATTCCAGATCGGCAGAGGTCTGTCCGGCCGGCAGATCCAGAACACGTTCGATATGGCTTTGGATCTGCGGTGCATTTCTCACATGGCAGGCGGTGCCAAGACACAGGCTCAGCTGATGCCGGCCCCTGGGTGTCAGGCTGAAGGCCTTGTAAAAGGTAGCCACTTCATATATCCGGCTGACAGGAATATTGAGAAAAACCGAAACCGCTTGAAGTGCATTTTTCGGCAGGTAGTTCAACTCCTTTTGGATATCCTGTAGAATCGGCACTAAAAATCCTTTGTCCGAACCATAGTCAAGTATGATCTGTTTTATTTTTTCTTCCATCATTTGGCCCTATTGCGTATTGTTAGACTTCAATTGGTGATATTCCCGGGTAACCCGCTCCTGGATGTGCGCAATCAGTTCCGGGGTCAGGTGGCGAAACCGGCCCTGGGGCTTGAGGTATTCTTCCACCGGCCGCAGCTCGCCCGTATCCAGGGTCATCCGGACCTTTTGGTTTTCCACCTCATAGAGGGGAAAAACCCCTGTTTCCACGGCAAGACGCCCGATCCAGATCGCCTTGGAAGGCGGAATCCGCCATCCTGTGGGGCAGACCGAAAGGATATGAACATAGGCAGGCCCAGGGGTTCTGGCAGCCTTTTCAACCTTTTTAATCAGGTCAAAAGGATAACTGGCGCAGGCGGTGGCCACATATGGCACATGATGGGCCATGGCGATACCCGGCATGTTCTTCTTCCAGGTTACCTGGCCGCTGGGGTTTTCCTTGCCCGCCGGCGAGGTGGTGGTGGTGGCACCAAACGGGGTGGATGAAGAGCGCTGAATACCCGTATTCATATACGCTTCATTATCATAGCAGACATAGACAAAATCGTGCCCCCGTTCCATGGCTCCCGAAAGCGCCTGAAAGCCGATATCACTGGTGGCCCCGTCGCCGCCCATGCCCAGAAAAACAGTTTTTTTATCGGCAATTTTTCCTTTTCTCATCAACGCTTTCATACCCGATTGGACACCGGACATCACAGCTCCGGTATTATCAAAGGCCACGTGAATCCAGGGGACCTGCCAGCTGGTAAACGGCAGCGGTGAAGAGACGATTTCCATGCATCCAGTGGCACTGGCCACGATCACATTGCTGCCCAGGGCCTTTGCCACCAGGCGGACAGCCAGTGCTTCGGCACACCCCTGGCAGGCCCGGTGACCGGGTGCAAAATTTTCCTTCTTGGATACCAGTCGTGCAGCATAAACATTCAATGGTTCCATTATTCTCTGACTCCGTAAATGGTGTAATTTTCCTGTTGAGCCTGATCCTCTCCCATCTGCATGGCCTGTTCATACATTTTCATGTAATCATCAGGCGTCACGTCCCGGCCGGCAAGACCGGAGATGAAATTGAATACCAGCGGTGCAGATGCCTGGCCGTACAAGGCAGCGCGAATTTCACTGGCCACAGGCCCGCCCGGTCCGCCAAAAGAAACAGCCCGGTCAATGACGATAATGCGTCTGGCCCCGGCCACGGCCTTACGAAACTCCTCAAAGGGAAAGGGACGCCACAGGCGCAGTCTGACCTGACCCACCGACTTCCCCTGCTCGCAGAGCGTATCTATGGCAATGGAGACGGTTTCTCCGATACTGCCCATGGTCAGAAAGAGGGTTTCAGCATCGTCCGGCCCATAGGTTTCCACGGGCTGGTAATATCTTCCGGTGATATCTCCCATCTCTTTCCAGGCCTTTAATATCTCGCCCTTTGCGTTGAGCAGGGCCTCGTTCTGCGCCTTTTTTGCTTCAGTGAAAAGGCCCGGCATGCCAAAAGCGCCCATGGTCTGGGGATTGTCCGGATGCAGACGGTTGACCGGTTTGAAATCCGGCAAATAATTTTTCACCATTTCTTCATCCCAGTATTCAATGGGCTCAATCACATGGGTGAGAATAAATCCGTCCATATTCACGATAACCGGTATCGAGACACTGGGGCTTTCCGCCACCCGGAAGGCAAACAGGGTATGGTCAAAGACTTCCTGGCCGTTTTCCGTAAAGACCTGTATCCACCCGCAATCCCGGATGGACATGACATCGGAATGGTCGTTCCAGATGCTCAAGGGGCCGGACAGACTCCGGTTGGCCAGGATCATGACTATGGGCAGCCTCATACAGGGTGCGATAAAAACGATTTCATTCATCAGGGCCAGACCCTGGGAACTTGTGCAGGTGAAGGTCCGGGCGCCCACAGCAGAAGAGCCGCAGCAAAGACTTAAGGCTGAATGCTCGGATTCCACCGGAACAAACTCGGCATCCAGCCGGCCGCTGGCCACCAGTTCAGACAGATGTTCCACAATATGGGTCTGGGGGGTAATGGGATAGGCCGCAACCACATCCACATCAGCCATCTGGACGGCATCAGCCGCAGCGATGGATACCTCTATGCCAACTCGTTTCCCCATTTATTCCTCCTCCGCGATCATGCTGATGCACCGGGTAAAACACTCCTGGGCACAAATGCCGCAGCCTTTGCAATAATAAAGGTCAGCCTCAAAATAGCCTTCATCGGTTTTTCGAATAGCCATATCCGGGCAGAAAATATAACACATCCCGCAGCGGATGCACTTGCCTGTATCACAAACCGGTTTCAGGGAGCGCCAGTCCCCGGTCCTGTAGTGGCTGGCATTACCCGGTTCGCTGATGACACAGCCGACCTCCAGATCCTTCCAGTTGAATTCCTCCTCCGATTTAGCCAAGAGAACCTCCTTTGCCGTGGTTTTTCATCACTTCAGTTTCTTTGTAAGCCCGTTGAAAAGCATTGATATTTTTTTCAGCGATCCGACCGAATCTTTTTTTCAGCGGTTCGATGAGATGGTCCGGGGAATATATTTCCTGGGCAGCGAGCAGCGCACCGAGCATGGTGGTGTTGGTAATGGGAAGCCCCAGTTCCTCCATGGCGATCTGGGTGGCGTTCACAGTGGCGGTTTGATGTGATATGTCCAGTTCCGCCTTGATCTCTTCGCATGAATATTTGGTGTTGGTGACAAGGACGCCATCCGGTTTCAACCCGGCGGTTACGTTCACCAGCCGTAAAATGGACGGGTCCAGAACCAGCACCACATTAGGCTGGTAAATATTGGTCCGCAGGCGGATGGGTTTGTCATCGATCCGGCAGAACGCCACCACCGGGGCCCCACGCCGTTCCGGTCCGAAGCTGGGAAAGGCCTGGGCATATTTGCCCTGGTTGATGGCTGCAAGGGCCAGCAATTCGGCCGATGTAACCGCGCCCTGTCCTCCTCGGCCGTGAAATCGGATTTCTATCACTTTCAAAGTCTCCTTAATATTGTTTTATTGGGTGTGAAAAACAAACAGGGAGAACCGTTTCCTCTCCACAATAATGGGTGTCCGAGGTCGGTCATAAGAAACTCGATATTCAATAAAATAACAGGCACTATGAAAACCGGGTCACTCAAATGACAGCCTTTTCAAACAGCCTTTTTCTAATCGGGAGGCATTATAATCACAATTCCCCCATTTGAACAATGTTTTTTTATAAAAAGATCATAATTTTGTCAGTTTAAAGGTCAAACACTTAGGAACTGTTTTTCTGATTCTTACACCACCTAAATTACAGCGTTTCGATAAATAGGGGCAAGTCAAACACAGTATGGGATAAAACACCTGTTTGACTCGCCCGGATTGAACTATAATTAAAAAATAGTTTAGTAAAACAGATACAACATGCCGATCAGGACGATTAAAAATAAAATAGTCATGCCGACTCCGGCACGGGCATAGTCCACGGTTTTGTATCCGCCCGGCCGCATGATCAGGGCATTGACCTGATGGGTCGGGAGCACAAAGGTGTTGGAAGCTGCAATGGCAACCACCATGGCAGTGATCTTGGGGTCTGCCCCGGCTTTTACAGCCATTGACATGCATAATGGGACCAGAAGCACGGTTGCGCCGACATTGGAAACCACCAGGGTAAAAAAAGATGTCAACACGCCGACAACCAGCAGGAAAACAATTGTCGGAACCGATCCAATGGCCGTCATAATGGTTGTTGCAATAAATTCAGCCGCACCGGTTTTCTGGAAAGCAAGGCCCAGGGGAATCAGCCCGCCAAGAAGGAAAACCGTCATCCAGTCAACAGACTCATACGCCTCGTCCACGCTGAGAACATTGGTAAGGATCATGCCAAGCGCCCCGGCCAGAAGACAGACAGACAAGGATAATTTCATTCCAGGCACACCGAAAAAAGCCATAATGGGTTCAAATCCCATGACCAGCACCAGCGCAATGATCAGCCAGGTTACGGCCATACCGGCTTTCTCCCCGCGCATCAACTCACCCTGTACTTCTGTTGTGAATGCAAACGTATTTTTTGATTTCAACCAGTGAAACACCCGCCAGCTGGCAAACATTAAAACAGCATCGCCGGCTTTGAACCGGTGTTCCGGAAGATCGTTAAAGTGGCAGTGGCCGTCAGTGCACACGGTGACGGGCACAGCGTCAAAGGATTCGGAAAAATGGACTTCCCCCAGTTTTTTTCCGATCAGCTCGGAACGATCCGTTACAATTCCTTCCATAAGCCCTGCATTGTTTTGAGACAGGTCTTCTGCAAACATTTCCAGATCAGGTTTGAGAATATACCCCATATCCTTTGCCATGGCTTCCACGATGCGCTTGCTGTGGGCAATAACGGCAAAAGTATCTGACTTTTTCAGCCGGTCAGTTCTCAGGGGAGCCAGGGTTTTTGTCTTATTCTCATGATGATAAATGGCAATAATATTGATATGATATTGTTCACGGATGTTCAATTCATCCAGATTCCTGTTGTCTTCAGAATCATCAGGTACCGTGAGTTCATAAATCGTATCAATCATATCATAGGTATCTACTATGGAAGCCGGCACCAGTGATTTATTGCCGTCATC
>JBNKNP010000125.1:0-2654 GCA_050293905.1 Desulfobacteraceae bacterium
ATTTTATTTGAAAGTTTGTCAATTTTCAGAGCGTTGATTTCCTCGGAAAAATTTGATCCTGATAGAGGAATATCTCGATGATCCTGATCAGAATGATCCTGTATATCATCTGTTTTAAAATCTTTCAGATTCATAGAATCCATATCATATTCCGGTTTTGTTTTGTCCTTTGGTGTTGATATTATTCCCATTCAATGGTTCCGGGCGGTTTGGATGTGATATCAAAAACAACCCGATTGATATGGTCCACTTCATTGATAATCCTGTTGGAGATTTTGCCCAGAAGGTCATGGGGAAGTTTTGCCCAGTCTGCGGTCATGGCATCGTTACTGGTTACGGCTCTGATGGCAATGCAATTGGCAAAGGTGCGTTTATCTCCCATCACACCGACACTCTTGATGGGCAATAAAACAGCAAATGACTGCCACAATTCCCGGTACAGGCCTGCTTTTTTTATTTCTTCTAAAAGAACGGCATCTGCTTCTCTTAATATATCCAGTCTGGACCGGGTGATCTCCCCCATGATCCGTATGGCAAGCCCGGGACCGGGAAACGGCTGCCGCCAGACCAGATCCTCATTGATGCCCAGTTCAAGGCCAAGTTTTCTCACCTCATCCTTGAACAGCAACTGCAGGGGTTCAATCAATTTGAGTTTCATTTTTTCCGGCAGGCCGCCCACATTGTGGTGGGACTTGATAATCGATGTCGGCCCACCAAAAGCGGACTTGGATTCGATGATGTCCGGATAAAGGGTGCCCTGTCCCAAAAATTGCGCACCATCAATTTTTCCCGCCTCTTCTTCAAAGACTTCTATGAAGAGATTTCCAATGATTTTTCTTTTCTTTTCAGGATCTGTTACACCGCTTAAGGCTGTTAAGAATTTTTGTCCGGCATCGGCAAACCGGATATTTAAATCCAGATTTGCAGCCAGATTTTTTTCAAGGGATTGTCGTTCGTTTTTTCTTAAAAGACCATTATCGACGAAAATGCAATACAGGTTTTTACCAATGGCTTTATGAATCAAAGTGGCGGCGACAGATGAGTCTACCCCGCCTGAAAGCCCCATGATGACTTTTTTATCACCCACGGCATCCTTGATCTGGGCAATTGCACCGTCGCAGAACGATTTCATGGACCAGCTCTGCTGACTGCCGCACACGTCAAATAAAAAATGCCTGATCATTTTTGATCCGTTAATGGAATGTTCGACTTCAGGATGGAGCTGAAGTCCGTAAAAGTGTTTATCATGGTTGGCAATCGCTGCAATGGCCGTATTATCTGTTGATGCTGTTACGACAAAATTATCCGGAAGCTCAATAGCGGAATCACCGTGGCTCATCCAGCACTGGAAACCGCTTTCCATATCTTTAAACAAGGGAGCCGGTTCTTTGATATTTAATTGGGCAAATCCATATTCACGCTTGGCAGCTTTTTTTATTTTCCCGCCAAGGGCATGAACCATATAATGCATGCCATAGCAGATACCAAGGACGGGTATGTTTAAGTCAAATAAAGCCGTGTCCATGGATGGAGCGTTTTCTTCATAAATGCTTGCAGGACCGCCGGAAAGAATAATGCCTTCCGGGTTAAGCTCTTTTATTTTTTCAATGGATATGTCTGCCGGCTCTACCTGGCAGTATACACTGTTTTCACGGACTCTTCTTGCGATAAGCTGGTTAAATTGAGAGCCGAAATCAATGACAATGATCATAAATATTTTCCATATTAATTATTGGTTGCAAATCATATTATCTCCTACAAACCCATTAAAAAAGCAAGTGGTTTTTAACCTTCAGGTTGCCAATTGCGATTGAATATGATTAAAGGTACAGTATAGAATCATTCAGTTTTTTAAATAAAGGTAAAAAATTTAGGAGTATTGCATGTATTTGGCAAGTGATTTAAGAAAGGGTTTAAAATTTGAGATTGACGGTGAGCCTTATGTAATTGTTGATTTTGAATTCAAAAAACCCGGAAAAGGCCAGTCCCTGTATAAATGCAAATTAAAAAATATGATTACAGGCGCACAGTTTGAACGGACATATCGATCCGGTGACAAGTTCCACAAAGCAGATCTGGAAGAACAGGAGATGGAATATCTCTATGCTGATAAAGAAACCTATTGTTTTATGAATACCTCAAATTATGAGCAGCATTTTTTAAATCAGGAACAGGTTGGCGATGCCATGGACATGTTAAAAGAGAACACGGTATGTACGATTCTGTTACACAATGGAATGCCCATCGGCATTACGCTGCCCAATTTTGTCCATCTCAGAGTGGTGACCTCCGACCCCTGGGCCAAAGGAGATACAGCCACAGGAAGCACCAAACCTGCCATCCTTGAAACCGGGTTTGAAGTCCAGGTTCCGCCGTTCATCGAAGAAGGCCAGATGGTCAAGATTGATACCCGGACAAGAGAATATGTTGAAAGGGTCAATGAGTAAGCTGTCAGTAAATCCAAAAGATTCTCCCATCCAGACGATTCTTATCGTGGATGATGAAGAAAGTCTGCGGAAGGTCGTTTACCGCGCCCTTCAAAAGGCCGGGTTTGTCTGTACACAGGCTGAAGACGCTGCAGGGGCGTTGGAATTAATGAACGCCTTTTCCTTTGATCTTATTTTAAGTGATATTGAAATGCCGGGGATGGACGG
>JBNKNP010000126.1:0-6115 GCA_050293905.1 Desulfobacteraceae bacterium
GACTGCCTCCTGAAAAAATGTGCCGAAAAGGCCTTTCAAGAACGTTTCAAATCCCCAGCCCTTTTCCAAAAATGACTGCCATCGAAAGTGTGATGACCGCTTCGATCTTTGGAAACAGTGCAGGAACAATCAAGGACCCGATCCGGCATGCCAGAGAGATGCTCGAATTTGTTGAATTCCCCATGGCGGAAACAACCGTGGCTGAACAATTGAATACAGTTCAGCTCAAACGTCTGGATCTGGCCAGGGCATTGGCCAGCAATCCCAGGTTGCTGTTCATGGATGAAATGGCCTCCGGCCTGAGTGAAGGCGAACTGCAGGATATCATGCGGATCATTGCCAAGATCAGCAAAAAAGGGGTTTCCATTCTCATGATTGAACATATCATGCAGTTGATCATGGCAGTGTGCAACCGTCTGCTGTGTATCCAGTTCGGCACAAAAATAGCCGAAGGGAACACCCAGGATGTGGCCAATGATCCCAAGGTGGCCTCAGCCTACCTTGGCACTAATGAAAACGAATGTCTGCCATAGGAAAAACAGACTATCTTTCAATCCAGTGGAGATTTTATGCTGTTAGAAATTAAAAATTTAGATGCAGGATACGGTTATCTACAGATATTAAGGGGCGTTTCACTCCACGTAGAAAAGGGAGAATATGTCTGCATTGTCGGCCCCAATGGTGCCGGGAAAAGCACCACCATGAAAACCATTGCAGGCCTGATATCGCCCATGGGCGGCAGCATTCTCTTTAACGGTGATGACATTACCGGTCTTTCCGCATCCCGGATTACAAAAAAAGGCATCTCTTTTGTTTCAGAAGAGATGAACCTGTTTGTCAACATGACCGTCCAGGAAAACCTGTTTATGGGGGCATATATTATTAATGACAAAAAAATCCAGAACCAGCGTCTGGATTTTGTGTTTGAGCTGTTTCCCCGCCTGAAAGAACGAAAAAATCAGCTCGCCGGCACCATGAGCGGTGGCGAACGGAAAATGCTGGCCATTGGCCGCGGCATGATGTCCGACCCCAAACTGCTTCTGGTGGATGAGCCTTCTTTTGGTCTTGCGCCGCAATTGACTGAAAATGTTTTTGAATCTTTGGACGTCCTGGTTAAGGCAGGCGTTACGATCATGCTGGTGGAACAGAATGTGACCAAAACGCTTTCCGTTACCAACCGGGGCTATATCCTTGAAAATGGAAAAATCGGATTGAAAGGGAACAGCCGTGATCTGGCCTGTGATCCCTATGTTAAAAAGGTTTTTCTTGGCGTTTAATCCTCAGCTTGGAGAGATAAATTTATGTCCAATCCTACGGTTCCAAAATTTATAAGCCGGTTGAATTCAGCAGCAGGCATTTCGATCATTATCACAATTTTAGCTGCCGTGTTTGCCGCCATCAATTCAGGCCCTTATTTACTGGTTAACACCATTGTCACCGGCGGCATGCTGGCACTGGTGGCCACAGGCCTGACCCTTATGCTGGGTGTGCTCAACATTGCCATGTTTGCCCATGGTGAATTTTTCATGATCGGCTCTTTAACCGCTTATTATGTGTTTACACCCATCAGCAATTATATTTCAGAACACCCGGAATCCTTTTTAACAGTTGTCGGTCCCCTGATCGCCATCATTGGTGCCGCGGCTGCCGGGGCCTTGAGCGGAATTATTGCTGAAAAGCTGGTTTTCGGCCCGTTACGAAAACGATCCACAGATAACTGGGTCATGAATTCCTTTTTGCTTACCGTGGGTTTAAGTGTTTTGCTGATCAATCTGCATCAGCTGATATTTTCTGCGGATTTCAAAGGAATTGTCGGTTATTGGAGCGGCACACCTGTCTCCATTGCGGATGTGTACATCTCCAGGGACAGGGCAATGGCCTTTGTTATTGCCGCAATTATTGTGGCGATGTTCTGGTTCTTTATGACATATACCCGTACCGGAATGGCGATTCGTGCGGTATCCCAGGATATTACCGGTGCACAGATTGTGGGCATTGATATTGAAAAAATTGTTCTGCTGACCATTTCTCTTGCCTGTGCCCTTTCGGCCGTTGCCGGCGGCAGTCTTTTATTCATGTATCCCTCTTACCCGACAGTCGGCCTGGAGCCGCTCTACATGGCCTGGTTTGTGGTGATTCTTTCAGGGCTTGGAAATATTCTGGGTGCTGTGGCCGGGGCCTTTATGGTGGCCCTGCTAAAAGCCATAACAGTGGAATATGTCGGGGCGGGATGGGATTTTGTTGTTCCCTCTGCATTAATCATGATCATTTTAATTTTTAAACCCAGCGGTATCTTTGGTTCTGATGTCCGGGGCGCTCTGGATCAATAAAAAGAGGAGATTTAATGGAAACCACGATGACTGACAAACAAACAAACCTGTTTGATAACCTGCTTGATAAATTATGTCTGACCCCGGCAGGGCTTCTGGGGCTGGTTTTATTGTTTATACTCCCTTTTATCCCACCGTTTAACCAGGAATATATGCTCAGATGGTTGATTTACTGCGGCTTTATTGCGGCAATGAGTGTGGGCTTTGATCTGACGGCAGGATATATCAACATTGTAAACTTTGGATATGCTGCTGTTTCCGGTTTTGGCGGATATACATCTGCACTGATGGTCATCAACCTTGGATTTTCTCCATGGATTGCCATGGCTGCAGGCGGAATTACCGCCGGTGCCATGGGACTGATTATCGGGATGATCTCACTTCGCCTGCGCGGTATTTTCGCGGCCTGTCTGTCCTGGTTCTTCGGGCTGGCCGTCATGGGTCTTGCCACCAAGATGGTCTGGCTGACCCGTGGTCCTCTGGGCCTGAGAACCCCCCGCCTGTTTGAAACTGAATCCAATGTCCCGTTTTACTTTTTGATCATCATTCTGCTGTATCTGACTTACCTGATCTGCAAATGGATTGTCCGGTCCAAAATGGGGCTGGCATTCCAGGCAATCGGTCAGAATATGGATGCAGCAAGGACGTCCGGTATCAATCCTATTTTTTACCGGGTATTTAATTTCACCGTATCCTGTACCATTGCAGGTGTACTGGGCGGGTATTATGCACATTTTTACGGTATCCTGACCCCGGAAGTCATGCACACCAGCAAAACGGTTGAAGTGCTTGCAGTTGCCTATATCGGCGGACGGGGAAGCTTATGGGGAGGTGCTGTGGTGGCATTCCCCTTTATATTTATCATGGAAATTGTACGCTCGACCCTGTCGACGCTTCCCGGATTAAACCTGGTTATCTATGCACTGGTCCTTATTCTGGTCATGATTTATTACCCGGGCGGATTTTCATATTTCTATGACACTCACATCAGGAAACCAAAAAATAAAACATTACGCTATTTTTTAAACGGATCTGAATTAAAAAATGAATAAAATCAACAGAGGAGAACTTACAAAATGAAAACCAATGCAAGAGTCGTTATTATCGGTGGCGGAGCTATCGGTGTCAGCGTAGCCTATCACCTGGCCAAATATGGATGGAAAGATGTTGTCCTTGTCGAAAAACATGAATTGACATCCGGATCCACATGGATGGCTGCCGGTAATGTTTCATTTTACCATTCCAGTTATTACTGCACCCAGGTCAATATGAAGAGCATCGAAATTTTCAAGCAGCTTGAAGAAGAGACCGGTCAGCCGGCCGGCTGGCACACCACCGGATCCATCCGGACCGCCGACAACCAGGACCGGATGGACGAGCTTGGATATTACTATTCAATGAACCGCTGCCTGGGTCTGGATATCAGCTATGTAACGCCTGATGAAATGAAAGAACTGCATCCCATGATGAACACAGACGGTCTTTTAGGAGGACTTTACTGGCCGGATGACGGTGACGTTGACCCCAACTCCATGACCCAGGCCATGGCAAAAGGGGCCAGAAAATACGGTGCTGAACTTAACCTGCACACCCTGGTAACCGGTATTGACCAGAAACCGTCCGGCGAATGGCTGGTAAAAACAGACAAAGGCGACATTACCTGTGAATTTGTTGTGAATGCCGCAGGTCTCTGGGCTCCGGAAGTTTCCAGAATGGTCGGCCTTGAAATTCCCTCCATCGCCATTGCCCATACCCATATCCTTTATGAAACCATCAACCAGGTTGCAGACAGAGACAAAATGCTCCCCCTGGTCCGCGATCCGGACAAATCCATTTATCTGCGGCAGGAAATGGACAGCCTGATCCTTGGCATGTATGAAGCCAATGGACAGCAGTGGAAGAAAAACGGGGTGCCATGGGATTATGCCCAGCAGGAACTCAATCCGGATATTGACAATATTGCCGACTGCATTGAAGCGGGAATGGAACGATTCCCCGTTCTTGGCGACACGGGTTTTAAACATGTGACAGCCGGCCCCATCACATACACCCCCAACGGTGACCCCCTGGTTGGCCCGGCCGCACCCTTGAAAAACTTCTTCCAGGCATGCGGCTACAGCTTTGGTATTACCCAGGCAGGCGGAATCGGCCATTATCTGGCCGGCTGGATCATGAACGGCGAACCTGAAATTGACCTGTGGCATGTGGATTCAAGACGGTTCGGCTCTCACGCAAACTGGGCCTACAACCATGAAAAAATTGCAGATACCTATCCCCGTCTTTATTCAATCTTTTTCCCCAATGAATTCAGGGATGCTGCACGACCCAACCGGACCAGTCCGATTTATGAGCATCAGAAAGCTGCCAATGCCGTATTTGGTGATTATTACGGATGGGAATGCCCCAATTATTTCCCGCCCAAGGGAGAAGATGAATATGAAACCCCTTCCTGGAGACGATCCAATGCTTTCAAACATGTGGCAGCTGAATGTAAACATGCCAGCGAAAAAGTCGGTATCATTGATCTGACCCGTTTTGCCAAAACAAAGATTTCAGGACCGGGCGCTTTAGACTGGCTGAACAACATGACCTGCCAGAAGATCCCTGCCAAAGACGGTGCCATCGCATTGTCTCCCATGCTGGATCACAACGGACATTTTAAATCCGACATGACGGTTACCCGGGTCAATGAAAATGAATTTTTCTGTGTTACTGCCAGTGTCGGCAAAAAGCATGATCAGCACTGGATGCTGGAAAATCTGCCCGCAGACGGGTCCGTAAAAATGGAAGATTTGACATACAAGATGGGCTGTCTTGTTCTGGTCGGCCCTGACAGCCGCAAAGTGCTTGAAAAGATTGCATATAATGACGTATCAAACGAAGCATTCAAGTTTTCAACCAGCCGGGAAATTTACGTGGGCCGGACCAAATGCCGGGTCAACCGCATGAACTATGTGGGTGAACTCGGGTTTGAAATCTTTCATCCCATTGAACAGCAGCTTGCGGTTTACGATCGTCTCATGGATGCGGGCAAAGCATTCGACATTAAAATGATCGGCATGCATGCCATGGATTCCATGCGCCTTGAAAAAGGATACCTGGCCTGGAAGAGTGAAATGAATGTTCATCATACACCGCTTGAAACCAACGTGGCCTGGACAGTGAAACTGGACAAGGATTTTATCGGGAAAAAAGGAATTCTGGCACAGAAAGAAGCCGGGATTGAACGCAAGCTTGTCTGTCTTGTTGTGGATGCCAAAGATTCAGACCCCTGGGGATACAACCCCATCTTAAAAGACGGCAAAATCATCGGCATGACATCTTCGGGCGGATATGGACACAGAGTTCAAAAGAGTATTGCATTCGGATATGTACCCCCTGAATATGCTGAACCGGGAACATCCCTGGACGTGGAGGTTCTGGGCAGAGCACGCAGCGCCCAGGTGGCGGCCATGCCGTTGTATGATCCGAAGAACGAAAGAATGAAAAGTTAAAAACAAGGACAAATGAAAATGAAAATTTTTGTATGTGTAAAACATGTGCCGGATACGGCGGCAACCATAAAATTGACCGGGGATACAGGGTTTGAGGATTCAGAGATCAAATTTGTATCCAATCCCTATGATGAATACGGTGTTGAAGAAGCTGCCGGCCTGGTTGGAAAACATGGCGGAGAGGTTGTTATTGTCACGGTAGGAAAAGCAGCAGCCGTTTCCACCATCCGCAGTGCCATGGCCATGGGCGGCACCCGGGGCATTCTGGTTAAAACAGATGCCCAGTTTCTC
>JBNKNP010000127.1:0-8257 GCA_050293905.1 Desulfobacteraceae bacterium
ATCGGAAAAAGGCAAGGGAACTGGAAGAAAAAGGTGATTTTAAAGCGGCAATTGAAGAGATAAAAGCCGCATTGTCCCATAAGCCGTCCGCTTCAAGACTCCTGCGGCAGATGGGATTGCTTCATTTTAGAATAAAAAAGAATAATATTGCGATAAAGTGCCTTTTAAAGGCTGTGTCCGTAAACAACCAGGACATCATTTCCAGGGTTTACCTTGGAGATTATTATTTAAAGAAAAATGAGCTTGAAAAAGCAGGGCAGTACTATATTGAAATTTTATCTTTAAGCACCCGGTATAATGACCGGGCATTCGGCATTGGTGAACAATTGCTGAAAAAGGGGCTCAGGTCACTTGCACTGGATGTTTTCACCAAAGTGCTGTTCCAGTCTAAAAAACAGAATGCCGCAAGAGAACAGATTATTGAAATCTGTGTCTCAAATAATGAGCTTGATTTTCCAAGGCAGCTGATTGATGACTGTATCCGGGAAAATCCTTCAAACTATGATATGGTTTATAAAGCAGGCCTGTTAAGCCTTGAAGCAGGAGACTGGGAAACGGCACTTAAACACTTTAATACAGTGGACCGTCATGTCCGGGGGCATCTTGATGCAAAATTTCAGATTGCAAAAATATATTATATGAACCGAAAAATTCTTCAGGCAGATGATTATCTCACTCAGATCCTGAGGATAGAGCCCAAGCATGAAGAAGCACTCATGCTGCGGCGTGAAATATAGCAACAGAAAAAAAGAGGGGCTAAAACGCAATTGGTTTTTAACCCCTCTTTTTATGTTTATTTAAAAAATTCTTCCAATCCATCCTGTGTCGGTTTCATGGACTTATCGCCCTGGTTCCAGTTTGCCGGACAGACTTCGCCATGCTTTTCTGTGAACTGGAGAGCGTCAACCATCCTGAGGGTCTCGGTGACATTCCTTCCCAGGGGGAGATCATTGACAACCTGGTGCCGGACAATATGATCCTTATCCAGAAGGAAAAGGCCGCGGTAGGCAATACCGGCCCCTTCAACAAGGACATCATAGTCTTTTGAAATCGTTTTGTTCAGATCCGATACAATGGGATATGACACGCCGGCAATCCCGCCTTTTGATTTGGGTGTGTTCAGCCAGGCCAGATGGGAAAAGTGTGAATCAATGCTGACGCCGATCACTTTTGTGTTTCTTTCTTTGAACGCATCCAGTTTGTCGCTGAACGCATGAAGCTCGGTGGGGCAGACAAATGTAAAATCAAGCGGATAAAAAAACAGGATAATATACTGTCCTTTAAAATCCGATAATTTAAAATTTTCAATGATCTGATCTTTTTCCACGGCAGTTGCCGTAAAATCCGGTGCTGGTTTTCCTACAAGTACGCCCATGATTTTCTCCTTTAATCGTATCTTCAGTTATTAAATATACATGCTTTTGTTTCAATTTAAATTCTAATTTATCCTTAACGCCTTCTTTAAGATCCAAGAGTCATGCCAGCATCTTTCAACGAGAAGAAAAAACTTCTATCTCATTGAAGTTTATAGATTTATTTTTTTGAAATTGGAAAATATAAAAAAAAGATGCGTTTTATAAACAGTCTTGATACAAACATGTATCGCTGTGAAGTGAGACAAATATTCATTCGAATGTCTCACAATCCCAGGGTGTTTTTATAATGAAAAAAGGTAAAAAGCAGCTGCTGGCGTATCTGATCACTGGATGTAATGGAATTTAGAGCCTTTAGGATCTGGAATCAGCTCATACGCATCTTTTCCATCCCTGTTTCCCTGGTTTGCCAATTGTTCAAATTGTGATACTATTGCAGGCTCAATTAAATAAGGATTAAACCGGATATGCGGATGAAGGATACGGCTGTTGGATACCATTGAATTGATAAAATGTTTTAAGGCATTGTCGGATAAAACCCGCTTAAGACTGTTTTGGGTGCTTCAGCAGTATGAACTCAATGTCAATGAAATTGTTCTGGTGGTGGGGATGATACAATCCGGTGTTTCCCGGCATTTGAAAATTTTATCGGAATCAGGATTGCTGACCTCCCGGAAAGACGGCAGTTTTACCTATTATTGTACGGCCAAAAACCAGATAACCCAGTCTTTGCTCAAGTTAATTAAGCCAAAAACCTTAAAAGACCCTGAGTTTGAACAGGATCTTGAATCTGCCAGGGCAATGATCCATATCCGCCAGAGTCGGACAAAGCGGTTTTTTAAAAGTATTGCACCGCAATGGGATCAGTTGAAAAAGGAAGTGCTGGGAGAATTGGATCTCAATGGCTTGATCATCGATCTGATACAGACTTCCGGGATTGTTTCGGATTTGGGATGCGGGACAGGCGAGCTTATTGAGCAGCTCGCTGGCAGCTCTTTTGGCAAATTGATCGGTATTGACAGTTCGCCGGAAATGCTGGAGCAGGCAAGGAAAAAGCTTGATAAAAATCCGCGTATCGATCTGAGACTTGGAGAACTTGAACATCTGCCCATGAAAAATAAAGAGATTGATACGGCTGTGATGAATATGGTCCTTCATCATATTTCACAACCCCAATTATCCATTAATGAAGTGTCCAGGGTTATCAAGCCCGGGGGGACTTTTATCCTGTCTGATTTTGAAAAACATGATCAGGAAAAAGTCAAGGAACTCATGGGCGGTTCCTGGCTGGGATTTGAACGGCAGGACATTGAGACCTGGTTGACAGAATCGGGTTTTAACGTTAAAAATATGGTTTCATATGCGGTTCATCATAATTTAACAGTTAATATTTTTACTGCGCAGAAACTTTAGTTACAGGGGGAAGAATGATCGTTCCAGTGATTCTCGCCGGCGGTTCCGGTACACGGCTCTGGCCGTTATCCAGGGAATTGTATCCCAAGCAGCTCATAGATATCTATAATGAAAACACCATGGTGCAAAATACGATCTTGCGTCTTGAAGGGCTAAAGGATCTTACTGCCCCGATTATTGTCTGTAATGAAGCCCACCGCTTCATGACGGCAGAGCAATTGAGAAAAATCAAGGTACAGGCCCGGGCAATCCTTCTGGAACCTGTGGGCAGAAACACTGCCCCGGCCATCGCCCTTGCTGCTTTAAAGGCCATGGAAAACGGCACGGATCCTATTCTGCTGGTGCTGCCGGCAGACCATGTGATTCAGGAACCCGGAAAATTTCATGCTGCGGTTGAACAGGGATGCAGCTACGCTGAAAACGACCATTTAATAACCTTTGGTATTATTCCGGACGGTCCGGAAACCGGGTATGGATACATTAAAAAGGGTCCTGACATGGAGTCGGGTCAGCCGGCTGCCCAGATTGATAAATTTGTTGAAAAGCCGGATCTTGAAACGGCAAAACAATATATTGAATCAGGCAGTTATTGTTGGAATTCAGGAATGTTCATGTTCAAGGCATCGGCAATCATCAGCGAACTTGAACGGCTGGCCCCTGATATTATCAATGCCTGTAAAGCCGTAATCGGATCGGGCAAACAGGATCTGGATTTTTTCAGACTTCCCCGTAAAGGATTTGAATCCATCCCATCGGATTCCATTGATTATGCTGTCATGGAAAAGACAACCAGAGGGGTGGTCATCCCCTTTGATGCCGGATGGAATGATATGGGTTCTTTTGACGCGCTCTGGCAGACCGGGGAAAAAGATGAAAATCTGAATGTGATCAAAGGGGATGTTCTTACCCATGATGTCAAAGAGTCATATATCTGCACCCAGGACAGCCTGGTCACTGCAGTGGGTCTGGAGCGCTTTGTTATTGTTGAAACAAAAGATGCCATCCTGGTTTCCCCCAGGGACCGTGTACAGGATGTAAAAAAAATCGTTAAACAGCTTAAAGACGGAAACCGGGATGAAGCCATTGTTCACCGCAAAGTTTACCGACCCTGGGGCAGCTATGAAACCGTGGATATCGAGCCCAGGTTCCAGGTGAAGCGGATCACGGTCAAGCCCGGAGCAATCCTTTCCTTGCAGAAGCATTTTCACCGGGCGGAACACTGGACCGTCGTGTCCGGCACAGCACTTGTAACCCGGGGAGAAGAAGAGCTGATGCTCAAAGAAGATGAATCCACGTATATCCCGTTAGGAACCCTGCACCGGCTGGAAAATCCAGGCAAAATTCCCCTGGAATTGATCGAAGTCCAGTCCGGGGCCTATCTGGGTGAGGATGATATTGTCCGGTATGATGACGTTTACGGCAGAAAAGAGGACTGACCGCTTAAAGGTAGTCACCCCGGTCAAATTTGATTTGTTCCACACGGGCTGAAATTAGAAGCTGATTAAGAATGTCTTTCATACCCGTTTTCATGGCCGGGCTGGATTCAGTCTCAGACCATTGCTGCTGTTCCATTTCTCCGGCCAGGGTCTGCACCCGGGCCAGAACCTGCTCAAGAACACCGTAGGCCTGTTTTAAATTTTTATCCGGGTCACTGAGAAAGGCAGCGTATTTTTCGAATAAATCAAGGGAAGCGACAAGTTTCTCAGCAAGTTGAGACGATTCAGCAGGCAGCGGGGTCAGGCGCTGCAGGTTAAACGCTCCTTCAATTTCAGACAGCCCGGGCAGCGGCTCGGATGGAATGGTCTGCAGGTTTTTTTCTGACGGGGTGGTCTGGGTCTGATCTGCCAGGATTTTTCCAAAACGCCCGTCCCCTTTTTTTTCGGATTTGTTTTTAACGGCTCCGGATTCCATGGCCTGAGTGTGGCCTGTCCGGGTTATTTTAGGGTGAATATCGCTCATAAGCCTGACTTTGCTGACAAAAAGTATTGCAAATGTATTAAAAATATTTAAAACTGTTGCTTCATCAACTATAAGTAAACGATAATGGTAATGTCAAGAAATATTGCGGAGCTGGACCATGACCGATGATACCTCACATAATATGAAAGGCAGGTTGTTACTTGCGATTCCCGGACTTCCCGATCCAAATTTTGCCCAGACCGTGACCTGCATGTGTGAACATAATGAATCCGGGGCGCTTGGATTTATAATCAATAAGGTTCATCCGCTGCTCACCGGAAATGAATTATTTGATGATTTAAATATTGAATATGATAAAAGCATTGATTCTCTTCAGATTTATCTGGGAGGGCCGGTGCAGCCGTCTGGCGTTTTCGTTCTCCACGGTCCGCCCTTTGAATGGAATGAAACGCTTCGGGTGACTCCCTGGCTGGCCCTGAGTAATTCAAGAGATATTTTAGAGGCCATTGCCCTTCAGAAAGGCCCCCGGCTTTTTATGATTCTTTTAGGTTGCGCCGGCTGGGGGCCCATGCAGCTGGATAATGAACTCAGTGACGCTGCCTGGCTGACCTGCCCCATGAGCGAGGAGATTCTTTTTTCCACCCGCACAGAACTCAAATATGATAAAGCAATGATGATGATTTAGTCTCGCTTTATTTTTAATATGGCATTATTAAAAAATACCCATAAAAGCATTTCCGCAGACCGGGTTGAAACCATTGCCGATAAACTGTGCAATATCCTTTGCCAGGCTAAAAAGATACCCGGGCTGGATGACGGCTCATTTGATGCGTATCAGCAGATTTGTGAACAGATGCCGGGCCATATTCAAGCCGGCCGGTTGAAAGTTGCGGTTGTCGGGGTTATTAAATCCGGAAAAAGTACCTTTGTTAATTGTCTGCTGGAAAAAGAGCTGGTTAAAAGAGGCGCGGGTGTGGTTACTGCCATCACCACCCGTATTCGCAAAGGAAAAAGGAACCAGGCCTGTCTGACTTTTAAATCCTGGGATGAAATCAATTCCCAGATAAAGGGTTTTCTCAAACATTATCCGGATGTTTCAACACCATCACAGGGGGACGGTGATCAGCAGGGAGCGTCATTGGGCCAGGGTGATGCGTTTGATGTCCAGACCTTTGATATCCGCCGTAAACACGACCAGTCCTGCCTTGAAGCCATTTACCGTTCAATGTCGGAGGATGCCGAAGGAGAGGGCCGGGATATCCGGCCGGAGCAGGTATCGATTCGTCATGCCCTTAAGGGATTTGACGCCTGCAAAGACCTGGTTGGCGCAGATGAGACTTGCCATTGTTTCCAGTCAAAAGATTTTGCAAGACATCAACAATTTTCAGCTGATCCGGACAGGGCGTTTTATGTGAAGGATGTCTGCCTGGAACTGTATGGAAAAACCCTGGATTCCAATATTGAAATTGCAGACTGTCAGGGTGCGGATTCCACCGATCCTTCCCAGCTTGCAAAGGTTTTAAACTATCTTGAAACAGCGAATCTGATCATTTATTGTATCAGCTCCAGAACCGGTTTAAGACAATCTGACATGACCCTGCTCAATCGCATTGAGAAACTCGGGCTTTCTGATCATCTGATCTTTGTGAATAATTGTGATCTGAGCGAGCATGAGAATATAGAGGACATGATAAAAATAGAGACAGGAATACTGCAGGACCTCTCGTTTTTGAAAAATCAGCCGACGGTGTTCTCTTTTTCCTGTCTGTATCATTTGTTTTCATCCCTTGAGTCCAGACTTAAAGCCAGGGATAAAGCCCGCCTGGAGCTGTGGAAGACTGAGAAGAAAATGGTTTCCTACAGCCGGAAGCAGAATGAAGCGTTCAAGTCGCTTTTTTTTAAAATCATTGAGAAAGACCGGTGCCGCCTGCTGGTTTTCAATCATTTAAACCGCCTTGAAATGATTGCCGAAAGAGTGAATCACCAGGTGGAACTGCTCTTGAATCTTTTATCGGCAGACCGGAAAAAAGAAGCACAGGCCCATCAGAAGCTGGAAACCCAGGCCGACAATGCAGCCCGTTTGGAGACATTGGTTTCTAAATCCCTTTCACGTTCCGGAGATGGAATAAAAGAACAATTGGCGTCTGATATTGATCTGTTTTTTAAAAAGGACGGATCCGGTATCCAGAAAAAACTTGAGCAGTTTATCCTGCAGATGGGGATTGATATTGAAAAGTACCAGCCCCCATTAAAGCAGTCCGGAATTAAAAAAATATTTTATTTGATATTTCAGGATTTTAAACAGCAGCTTGACCTTTATATTGTTGAACAGATTCTCCCTGAAGTCAAAACATTCACTCAACAGACGGATAACAAGATTGATGAATATTTTAAATCTTTGTTTCATACATATGAAATTGATTTGATCTTTCCTGAAGATAAAAAAAACGGACTGATATCTGAGAACCTTGAGAATGTCGACATTGACGGCATTAAAAAATTGATGGGATTAACACTGCCGCCCGTACTTTTTGAGGCTGCCTATTCTCCAGTGGTAAAAGCAAATATTTTCTCAGGTTTCTGGTACCAGACCCTGTCCCAGATTGTTTCGACAATGTTTAAGAAAAATACCGGATTTTCTGTTTCACCGGTCCTTGAAAAAACAATCCGTCAGATAAAAAAAGAAAATTATACTGCTGTGCGGGATCAACTGAACCTGTACGCGGAAAAATTAAACCGGCAATACTATAATCCCTTGATTGAAGCGGCTGCCCGGGATTTTGAGGGTAAAATGAACCTTCGGTTTAAACACTGCCGTTCATTCAAAAATGATGCCCTTGAGCTTTATTCTATCAATCAAAATGAAAAAGAAAACAGAAAAAAAAGTGCTTTATCCATCAAAGAGCAGATAAAAATGATCCATGATGAAATCATATCCATTTCTCTGAAATTAAATTGATTTATTTGCATTTATAAATACTTAGCGTTTGCCTCATTTTTTATGGCTCGCGAACCAATGGCGATGCACCTGAAAAATGCCAAAAAAACTATTGATATATTGCCCATGTATGATATGTCAGAGTCTGACACGATACTAATCTCATTTTCAATCAGGCAGGGATAATGAAACGATTCGGTGCTAGTCACAAGCTAATGCGGTCCTTGGATGAAAATCATGTTTTTCTGGCCCGTCTACATCTGTTAATTATCATTGTTAAAGCAGCATTAAAAGGATATCCCATTGGAAAATTTCGTAAAAGCGCTGCCATAGAAAATGCCAATGAACTTCATATTCTTTTAGATCGACTGGATATTTCTTTTCTTGATTTGTCTACCTCTTCTCATCTTTTCAAACAGCGTGTTAAATTGTTGTGTGTTATGGCCACAGCCATTGTCAGTGAAAGCTATCCTCTGGGGATTCACCGGCAGCAGGCTGTCCAGGAAAATATCGACGTGATCGTTGGCTATGCTTTTCCGGATAGACAATTGGATTTATTTCCTGATGTATTAAAGGTCGCCTGAAAACATATGTAAGGAAGTTGCTATCATAG
>JBNKNP010000128.1:0-37968 GCA_050293905.1 Desulfobacteraceae bacterium
ACACCGGGCAGCCAGATAATCCATCCGGGCTGAATTGTCCAGTCATAAAGCCTTTTCATTCGTTGAACAATCACATGGTTAAGCTGTTCCGGCACAAGGGTATACCCGAAAAGTTCATGGTCAATGCGCGCTTTTAAAGCCTTTGCAACAGCAGGCGGTGTCTTGAAATCCATGTCTGCCACCCACATGGGAAGGATATCGGTGCCCTCATATTTTTTCCATTTCAATGCTGCTGTGCCGGTCCGGTCAATGACCCGGTCAAAATCATATTTCTCAAACTTATATCCCATTGGTTAGAAAACTCCTGATACTTGGTTCCGTCTGAAGAAGATCAGGTATCATAACACGGACAATCAAGTTTAAAAAATGATTTTACCGCTTTTTATGCGGCAGTATTCCTTCGGCAGAGAGAAGATATCCTCTTGTGAAGGGATGTCCGTCATGTTACATTTTTGTTTAAGAAAAATAATAGGATGGGGAAAAATGCGAATAGCCGTTCTTTCAGATATCCATGGCAACCTGGAGGCGTTTGAAAGCGTTCTGGACGATATTGCCCGCAGACGGGCAGATACCATTGTCTCTTTAGGCGATAATGTCGGCTATGGTGCGGATTCAGAGGCGGTTGTCCGATTGTTGGTCTCGCGCGGGATCATTTCTGTTCTGGGAAACCACGAACTGGCCTGTATCAATGAAAAGGTCTATAAATGGTATGTTTCAGATGTGAAAAAATCGGTAGATATTACCATGGCAAATCTTTCAGAAGCCTCTTTTGCCTATCTGCGCGGATTAGCCGTTAATTTAAGCATGGAAAATGCCTTTTTCGTTCATGGGTTCTGGCCGGATTCAGTTCGGCATTACCTGCACCAGATCGATATTGACCAGCTAATGGATACATTAAAAAAATTAAAGGAAGGTTTATGTTTTGTGGGCCATACACATAAACTTAATATGGTTTTTCAGGAAAAGGGCGGTATCCGGATTCAAAAAATGGATCAAACAAACATCTGCCTGGAAAAAGATAAAAAATATATCATTAACGCCGGCAGTGTCGGGCAGCCCAGGGACGGCGATCCCCGGGCGAAATATCTTATCTGGGATTTAAAGAACCACTGCCTGGAAATACGATGTGTCGAGTATGACAACCAACAGGCTGCCAAAAAAATATTAAAGGCCGGAATTCCTGCAAAATATGCCCTGGCCGTGGATATGGATATAAAGTTATAGAAACGCAAAAGCGGCATCATCATCGCCCCCAAATTGACTTGATCCTGCACCGGGTAAATGGTAACACTCCCATAATTAAATTTTTAATGGAGGCACTTTTCATGATATTTGTCCGCCGGTTTTACAGCTTTTTGATATATATTGGCATGGTATCTCTCTTTTGTCCCATGGCGGTCATGGGTGGCGAATCTGTAAAAGTCTATTCTGAAATCATAAAAGAAAAGGTCTTCTATTACGATTTTGAAGGGAATTGTTTTGTTTCCATCGGCAAGCAAAGCAATATTAAAATCGGTGAAAAAAAATATGCCGCACTTACCCTGCCGGACGGGACATCTGCAACCGTATTGTTAAAAAAAGGCCCGGGCAAAACTGATGACTGGGTTGGCAGCTATGAGGGGGGGGAATATAAAGCCGTTAACGGCCGTGCTGTTCTTACTGCAAGTCTGGCCTACAGGGACGTTATTTTAAATGGAGAGAAACGAACATTTTTAATGCGCAAAGGTCTGGATGAACCATTCTGGACCGTGGCATTGAATGACGGCAAAGTCTATCGGGAAACCCAGGGCGCGACTTTGGAACACTATGGATTCCGCGAATTAAGAAAAGTCATCTATCAGGGAAAAACCCTTTATTTGACCATGAACAAAAAAACCGGGGATAAATCGGTATGGACAGCAGACTTTAACGGACAAAAACTGATCTCCGCCCCCTGGTTCGATATCAAAAAACCGGTCAAGGAAGTTCCTGCGTCTATCCCTGCCGTAAAAAACGGTGCCGGGAAAAAATATAAATACAAAGGGATCCCGGGAAGGGTGACCTCATCACGGGTGAACAAGGGAATGACATTGTCAAATCTGATAATGGAAAAGGACAAGGTGGCAGTTCAATATGTGAACAACGGGGAGGAACTGTTTACCCTGGTGGTCCTGTTCCGCCTGAAATCCGATGACCTGGTCATCTATTCCGATAAAAATAAAACGCAGACCATTCATTCTTCCGGGAAAGTATTGCTGACCATGAATGGGTTTGAGCATTCCGGCCCGGATCAGAACGGAACGTTAACCCTTCCTGTAAAAAGAAAAGTGTTCGGCGTATACAGCCTTGAGTTTAATTCCGGTCTGGTCTCTGTGTTCACGGTAAAAGGATCTGTGGATGATGTATTAAACCGGGTTTTTAAAAATAATGCAAACCTGAATGCCGATTCAAATGTGCTGGTAAAATTTTTATCAGATACAGGTTCAAAACTCGAAGAGACATCCTCATCCTTGCAGGAAACGGTTCAAACAGCTCAAAGTGCAGCTGTAACCGCCCAAAACGCATCAAAAGCCGCGCAGGATGCATCAAAAACAGCCCGGGAAGTATCCAAAACCGTCCAGCAGATAAATAAAACTCTGGCAGCTGTCAGGCCTTTGGCAGGCAATGTACAGCATCAGCAATCCAACTCAACCGCAAAACAGTATGAGCTGATCCGGGCAAGATTTTATGAGCGCGGGGAAGCAGAAATTAAACAACCAAACCGGAGATATTCAGATACGTTTTTCAAGAATACAGCCCGGAATATCATGATTCAGGTGAATTTCAAAAACCTTGCCTATCAAAAAGAAAACCACAACCATCTATTAACCTTTAACTGGATAAATCCGGATGGCACAACCCGTGGGGTGACGACTGCCAAACTCAATATTCAATCCGGGTGGGAAACCTGCCGGCAGAACAGCGGGTGGGGCTGGAACGACCCAGGAAACTGGCCTTTGGGAGAATATCGCGTTAAAATTTTGATGGACAACGCACCCCTTAAAGAGAAAATATTTAAAATCATTCAAAGCGGATTTGAGTCGCAAACAGTTAAATTCTTTGAGCACGGCAGCCAAATACCGGAACAATCCCAACGAAAGTATGCGGTTCAATTTTCCAGGGCTCAGACCCGGTATATGAATTGTGAAGTCGGTTTCAAAAACCTGTTTAAGAATCAAAAAGATCAAAGCTATACCATCTCCCGTGTATGGTATAACCGGAACGGAGAGGTCGAGGGCAGCCAGGATGATAAACTGGTCATCAATTCCAAATGGGATTCCTGCCTCAACAGGGGCAATGGGTGGGGCTGGGCAGACCCGGGGAAATGGGCTCCTGGAAACTATAAGCTTGAAATTTTTGTGAACAATAATTTCCAAACCCGTCAATATTTTGAAATCGTTGATTAATGATGGATAAGTTATCCGGCCAAATGATATCCGGCGTGAATAAAGAATCAATGGATGTCAGTGTGATCATGCCTGCATTAAATGCTCAGAATACCATTGAAAGGTCTCTGGCATCCGTCCGGGATCAGGACTATGATCAAAAAAAAATAGAAATCCTGGTTGTTGACGGCGGATCAACCGATAACACCATTGAAATTGCCGGAAAATACAATGCCGGAATCATTCCCAACCCGGGGGTGCAGCCTGAGTGCGGCAAATATGAGGGAATTAAGGCTGCAAAGGGCAGATATCTGATGTTCTTAGATGCTGACGAGGTCCTTGGCCGCCCGGATTCGATATCAAAACGAATAAACATTCTGGAAACTCATCCGTATGATCTGTTAATATTCGGCGGATATCAAAAACCGGATGGATTCAGTTTTATCAATGACTATATCAATATCTTTTCCGAGCCGTTTTCAAATTTTATATATGGGGTACCAACGGACTGCAGGTATTTTCTTGATGGTTTGAATAAAAAATTTGAACTGGTAAAACAGAATTCCCTGTTTTCTGTGTTTTCATATAAAAACAGGCAGCCGCCGTTATTTGATATGTGTGCAGGAAATATAATCGATCGAAAAAAATATCTGGATTTAATAAATGAATTTTCACTGGCAGATATCCCAAAAATTTTTTACAGGATGACTGAGGAAGACACGCGGTTTGCTGTGCTGAAAAATGATTTTATTACTCACTACTCTTCAGATACGCTAAATAGGTTTTTAAAAAAAATAAGATGGCGGATACTGTCAAACCTGTTTTTTAAGGATAAAACAGGGGCCGGCTTTTCCAACCGCCAGGAATTTTCTTCAAACAAGCATAAAAAATATCTGTTTATCCCATATGCGTTTTCCGTTATTCTGCCATTTGCCGAATCCGTAATAAAAGCATTAAAATACAAAAATGCTGCATTACTGATACATACCCCTTTAACCATTTATACCGCATCCTTGATCCTTTACTATTCCGCCCGGCTGATGATTAAACGGCCGCCGCAGCTTACCAGATACGGGTAAGGTGCCGGTCCGTATGAAATTATCCCGGCCACGGTGTTTAATCCATACAGAATTCAATGATCGTATAATCATCCGGAAACGTATCCAATGTTCCGATGCGTTTGGTCTGTTCAATTAAGGTGTCAAAATTCAAGCGGTTTTCTGTTTCAAGACGGGTCATCATCCGGACAAATTCTTCAAACTGCCACATGATCCCGTTGGTTTTTTTAATTTCATACACACCGTCGGAAAATATGAACAATTTGCTGTTTTCAGGCAGCTGCAGGGTTTTTTTATCATAAACAGCGTTTTCCAAGGCCCCGATAATTAAATTGTGTGTCCGAAGCGGTTTGATCCTGACCTTCCGGGAGTCTGATTTCGTCAACAATAATGCCGGGGGATGGCCGCCGCTGGAAAAAGTGAGTTCCCGGCGTTCCTGATTGTATACACCGTACCATATGGTAAAAAACATGTGGTTGTTCTCTGTGCTTGGGAAGGCTTTGTTGAGTGCATCCAGAACGCGCTCAGGTTCTTTGAAATCCGTGCGCGGCAGTGATTGTGAGCGCAGTGTATTGATAACGGAAACTGAAAGCAATGCCGGTCCGACACCATGACCGCTCACATCAACCAGGTAAATTGCAAAATGGGTTTTATCCAGCCAGTGATAACCAAATGCATCTCCGCCGAGTGATGAGGAAGGAATAAATCGCCAGTCGATGCGAAAATGCCTGCCTGTAAAGGGTTGAGGCAGGATGGTTTTTATATAGTTTGCAGCGTCTGAAAGTTCTTTGTCAAGACATTGAAATGCATAATTGCGTTCAGCCAGGGTCTTTTGAATCTGTTTGTTTTTATCAGATAATTTCTTATTTGCCGATATGAGGTTTCTTTCAGAACGCGCATATTTTTCAATTAAACTGTGAAGCAGATGCTTGTTTAGCTCATTATCGCGGATGGAGGCCTTAAGCTCGAATAATTGTCTGATCAGCTCGGAATGATTTGTATCGTCTTTTTCAGATTCTTTGGATAAGGCCTGTATGATACGGTCAAGGTTCATTTGTTTAAGAATTGCTCAAGATTCGAAAAATTAAAATCATCATCATCTGAAATTATTCCATCAATACCAATGCCGCCAAGGCTGGCCAGCCGCTTAAATATATAATCGGTTGTTTTTTCATCACGAAGTACGCTTCCATGCTGGGGCGCAATGATATCAAATGGAATCCCGGCAATCTGGTCTAAAGCGTATCGCAATGCTTTTTCCGACGGCATGATTTGTTGATGAAAAAGATCAATATCCAGTATGGGGCAGGTTTTGTTGTCTTTGGGGCAGTCCTGGACATCAATACATTTCATGCAATGGGGGGCAAGGGTTAAATACAATTCCCACTGGGTGCCGAAGCTGCCGAAAAGATCACTTGTAAACAGCACTTTGCTTGCAGGATCAAAGGTGACAAAGCTGCCCAGGGAATGTGAATACGGCGTTTGAATAAACTCAAGGGTTCTGCCGGAAGTAAATGTGTATTTAAGATCATGGTCACGGATCGGATATAATTGAGAATGCAGGGCATAATGGCTGATAAACATAAAATTTTCCCGGGCAGACACGATTTGAAGATGCTTGTTTTTAATAATATCCTCAAAATTGGGTAAGCTGCCGCACAGGTCCGGATCATAGTGCTGGTAAATCAGGGCTTGTATCTGGTTGGGAGAAATGCCTGTCTGGAGAATTTTCATCATGACAGTGGCAAAATCCGGCCGGCTTCCACCGTCGATCACCACGGCTTCATTCCCATCAACGATCAGATAAGGATTGCAGTGCAGTCCGGTCAGCTCATCAAAAAAACCAATCCAGAAAACATTGTCGGCGATTTCAACGGGCCGGTCATAATTAATGTCTGTTTGTTTTTTCATTGAATGGCTGTCCTTTTTTCGATGGTGCTGTTTAACGTTTATGGATACAGCATGGCAAATATTTAGAAGTTTTTCAATTTAAAGAATGAATGGGCCTATCTATTTTCTGCACATTTATGTATTATTGAGCCATCAGAATATAAGAGGGATATTCAGTTTTGAGTGTATTTTGTATACAGCAGCTGTCAAGCAGGGAGGCAGGAGAAAGACCCAAAGGCTACAGCAGCAGCTATCGTTTTCTGCGGGACGGTAAACCCGTTTATCAGGGCCATGTTTACCCTTCGTGTATGAAACCCTGCGAATTCCAGTCACTGGATGACAATCGTTCATCCGGGTTCGTTCTCAGACCCGGCCGGTCAATTATGCCCTTTACCTGGATAGTGGAAGAGCCGGGAAGTCGCCAACGGTACGGAACCTTGAAACGTAAAGTGCTGGGCAAAGTCGACTGGAAGCTGCACGACGCCAAAGACAGGCAGGTTGCGGTTTTTAAAGGGCAGTATAAGCGCCGTTTCTGGTTAATCCGCCTGATTGATGTTTTTATGGGCGGCAGCCTGCCTTACCGGTATGACATTATTTCAAACGGCAAGATTCTGGCAGCCATGGACCGGGAGGAACGTCCAGACTCAAATACAAAGGCAAAGGAAAAAAAAGGTCTAATCGCCAAATTAATCAACAGGGTTCTGGTGGACAAAGACTGGGTCATCCGGGAGGCAGACGGAAAGGAAGGAAAGCTGGATCACCGGCTGGTGCTGTCCGGTGCGATTCTTCTGGATCAGATAAGCCGGGATGTCAGCGCACCGGAATAATCCGGACGGCATCCTGTCGAGCAAAAGAAAGAATTCACACAGGTTCTGATGTCAGTCTTCCCGAAGGCAGGCACACGGCCAGCACCAGGTTCATCAGGGAAATCACAAAAACAATCGTGAATACACTGAATACGCTGTCTAATACGACATTCTGCAGGATGGCATGAATTCCTTCAGGGATTGACGCCTGGAATTCGGCCTGGAGCAGGTGTTCCATGCTGTGCTGCAATTGATTGAGAATCTCCTGGGGAATGATTTTCCCGCTGTTTTTCAGAAGGCTGATCAGACGGGCCGTGACAAATCCGCCGCAGACCCCGACACCGACGGCCCCGCCCAATGTCCTTGAAAACTGATGAAAAGAGGTGGCAATGCCAAGATCCTTATTTTCAATACTGTCCTGGACAATGAGCAAAGTGGAAAGGCTGATAAATCCCATGCCCAGGCCAACGATCTGAAAGGTCAAAAAACAATCCGTCATGGTTGTGAGAGTTGAAAATTGCAGGGTCAGGCCGCTGCCGGCCACCAGGAGCAGCGCTCCTGTGATGGTTATCTTTTTTTGACCGAACCGGTGAACGATCCTGCCCACGATAAATGCTCCCACAGACCATCCCAGGCTCAGCGAAAGCATGGCATATCCCACATGCAGAGGGGAGAGACCAAGACCAGCCTGCAAAAACAACGGCGCATAGGCAAACAGGGCAAAAACGGAAAAACTGGCGCAAAAAACAATGGCATTGCCAAGGGCATATGCCGGGTATTTGAAAAATTTAAAATCCAGGATGGGGTCCTTGGCTTTTTTTTCGGTATGATATAACGCGCCTGCCAGCAGGAAAGTAAACAACATGAGGCCAAGGGCTGTGGGGGATGCCCAGGGAATGTTCCGCCCGCCTGACATGGCCAGGATTAAAACACACAGGATCAACCCGGACAATAACAAGGTCCCGGGCCAGTCCAGACTGGCTTGCTCCGGCTTTTTCCTGAATTCTTTGAAAAATATGGCCATGCAGACCAGGGAAGCCAGTCCGAGCGGAAGATTAATGTAGAAAATCCACCGCCAGGAATAAAATGTGACGATAAAACCGCCAAAGGTCGGTCCGATCAGGCTGGCGATTCCCCAGATTGAGCTGGCAAAGGAAAGCACTTTCGGCCGCTGTCCCAAAGGAGATACATCAGACAGTACCACATAGACCAATGCGAAAATTCCCCCGGTTCCGATACCCTGGAAAATTCGGGTGATCACCAGAAATTCCATGGCAGGTGATGCGCCGGCCGCAAGAGAAGCTGCAATGAACAATGTGATTGAGAATAAAAACAGTTTTTTAACGGCAAAGAGATCGGAAAGTTTTCCAAAGACCGGCAGTGAAACGGCTCTGGCCAGAAAATAGGAGGAATAGGCCCAGGCATAGAGGTGGAGACCGCCCAGATCTGCAATGATGGTGGGCATGGCCGCCGTCATGACCAGGGCATCCAAAGCACCTAAAAAAAGTGCAAGAAGGGCTGCGCCGATAATAAACCATCTGGTTTTATCGATTTTTTCCTGTGTGTTCAAAGGGAGCAGACTCCTTTGACAAAATAATAATCCAGCACATCAGAGGACGCAACAAAGCCCATCTCTACATCAATTATCCAGGCTGCTTTTTTGGAACGGGTGTCGGCACTCCAGATCCATTTCTGGGTGGAAGAAAATTTTGATGCCAGGCAGACAGGCTCCTGGGACGGCGGGTCCAGCAGGGACATAAGTTCATTGACTGTGGGCAGCCGCCAGTTTATGAATCCTCCTGCTTTGGCTCCGGCCAGTTTTTCAATATATGCCTGGGCCCGGTGCCATTGCAGCGGGAAGGCAGAGCCGGATTTCTGCCAGGCAAGGTTGGTTGCGTGGTCTATAATAATATCTTTTTGCTCTGAAAATTTATTTTGAATATGGATTTTTGGCTGGTGAAGCTCATTGAGCTGAAAAATAGATTTGGCCCGTTTGGCAAGAATCCTCTCTGGCCGGGCCCGCAGCATGATTTTCTTTTGTTCCTGCACCAGACCCGTCTCCTGCCCCACTGTTTCCGGGAAATCGTCAGGTAAAGCCGTACATTCTTTCCGAATGTGTTCCTGGTGATCCTGTAAACTTTTTTTCAGTTCAATGGCCATATGTGCTGCTGTCCGGAACCGGTCATCGGGATCAGGGGCCAGGGCCTTGCAGGTAAATTTATCCCAGACGGTTCCCAGACCCGGCTGCAGAGTGCCGGGCAGCGGATTGTCGGTTTGGGGCAGTCTGCCGGTCAGCATCCTGTAAAAAATGACACCGGCAGCGTATAAATCCGCTTTGTGATCCACCTGGTCCGGTGACTTTATCTGTTCGGGAGCTGTGTAAAACGGTGTTCCGATCATCATTTTTTCATCCGGAGCGACCGGGATTTCTCCCCTTCGGCCGGACAGACCGAAATCAACGATTCTAACTGTTCCCATATCGGTCAGCATGATGTTAAAGGGCTTGATATCCCGGTGAATAATGTCGGCCTGATGGAGCCGGCCAAGACCCTCCAGAATCTGGAACATATAGTGACAGGCTTTTTCAGGCGGTACAATCCTGGATGGCCTGTCTGCCCAGTAGGTTTCACCCATCAGGTTTCCTAAATTACGGCAATAGTATTCCATTAAATAAAAAAGGCCGGATTTTGTATCTTCCAGGCTCCAGATGTCTACGACATTGGGGTGCCGGATATTTGCGATAACGGCAGCTTCTCTTATAAAGTTTTCTTTAAGCCATTCCATTCCGGCTTTCCTGATCAGCGCCGGGTTTGGTTTGAAGAGTTTCAGTGCTGCGGTTTTCTTCAAGACAGGTATGGTGACTTTATAGACACGTCCCATGGTACCGCTGCCCAGAAAAGCGTTGATCTGATATTTATCAATGGTCCGGAGGGTCAAAGGGCATTATTCCAGTTTAAAGATGCATCTTTCCTGATTTTAAGGACACTGTCATTAATAGGAAAATTCGTTTTGAGTGTCAATAGGGGAAAAACGCCGGTCTGACGATGCAGGCATGCTTGACCCGGGTGTCTTTATTTTTTTGTAATAGTTGTTATCATGACGGGTTTAGGGTATATAGAAGCCTTTCGTCAATTTTTATGTCTTAATGGAAAATTAAAAGGAGAACCACTCATGACACGTATTTACGCAGTTCTGGCCACTGTCTTTTTCACAGCTTTTTTTATTTATGGCTGCAGTTCAGACGGCAGTAATGAAGTCAAATCAATTATGAACAAGCAGGCCGATATTACTGAAAACTACGTGAACGGCCTTGAAGGTGCACAAGATTCTGATGATGTGGTTAAAGTCATCGAACAATATACCGAAAGCATGAAAAAGCTGATTCCGGAACTCAAGGAATTTCAGAAAAACCATCCGGAGTTCCAGCAGGGAAAAATGCCCGAGGCAGTACAGGCTGATGTCGAGCGAATAAAGGCATTGTCTGAAAAAATACCCCAGGCAATGATGAAGGTGGCCGGCTATATGCAGGACAGCAAGGTGCAGGAAGCAATGGTCAGAATGGGACAGGAAATGAGAGAACTTCAGTAGTTCTTTTCAGGTGGTTGTAAGAAGTTTTGCAGGTTTTGAGTTCATGATCTTCCGGGACGCGGCAGCTGGCGTCACCATACAGATAAGTGTGGTAACGCAGAGGATGGCCGCACAGGTCTTAAAATTGATCTGCCAGAGGTGGTCAAAAAAATACCCGGAAAAGGCCCATGAAAAAGCAAAACTCAGCAGGATGGCCAGCAGGGCGGCCGTGAATCCGATAAATCCGAATTCCACAAGCAGGATAGCTTGAATTGTTTTAAATTCAGCTCCCAGCACTTTTAACAGGTTGATCTGGTTTTCATTTTTCCTTGCTTCCTGCCGGGCAATGGAAAAAATGGAGACCAGACCGGCGGCAACAGCCAGCCACGCCATGAACCTTATGGACAGGGAAAGTCTGTCCGTCAGGGAGAGCAGTATTGTGACCATCCGGCTGACATCAATAACAACGATATTGGGAAAGCGTTTTACAATTTCATTTTTAAATTGCTGCCTGTTTTGAATCGGCACCCGGGATACAGCAGCAAGATAAGTCTTGGGCGCGTCATTTAACACCCCGTCCTGGAAAAGCAGAAAAAAATTGGGTTGAAAACTGTTCCATCTGACCTTGCGCAGGTTTTTAATCTGTCCGGTCATGGGGATGCCCTGGATCTCAAATTCCATACGGTCGCCCATTGCAAGGTGATGGCGCTCGGCAAATGAAGATTCTACGGAAATACCAAACAGGGTGTTGGATTCGAATGTCCAGGGCGTTTTTGATAGCGGGGCGCCTCTGATGATGGTTTCTGAAACATCCAGTGTTTTGCGGTGGGAAAAATTAAATTCCAGCCGCCGCCGGCGACCGGTGTTTTCCGTTTCAGATGTATCGGAACCGGTCTTTTGCCTGCGGTTGTAAAAGGGCTGATCGTTTACGGTCAGGATCCGTCCCCTGACCATGGGAGAGATATTCACCAGTCCGGCCTTATTTAGGTTGATAAATTCAACAAGTTCGCTTTTCTGTTCTTCCTGGATGTCTGTAAGAAAAAATACCGGGATTTTAAGGCCTTTAGGCTGCATGATTTCGGTTTGCAATCCGTTTTGAATCTGGGGAACAATGGAAATTAAAAAAGTGCCCATGGCAATGGTGACAAAACAGGACAGCGAGGCCCACTTGTTCCGGAATAAATTGCGGAAAGCAATTTTTCCCACTGTGTTCCGGGTGGCGGAAAGAAGCCTGCAGCCAGAAAATATCAGCCATCCCATGCCGGATAAAAAGACCAGGGCCAGGGCAAATCCGCCCGCAAAAACAGATCCTGCCTCAACAGAACCTGCCACCCGGACAGAAATAAGATAAAAGGCCGTTAACCCGGGCAGGAATCCGGCTGCCTGGAAAAGCCATTGCAAGACCGGTTTCCGTCCAATGGTCCGGCTGCTGCTTAACAGAATTAAGGGTTTTAATCTGAAAATCCGGATAAAGACCGGAAGGCAGAAAATCAGGCTGCCGCCGATGCCCATGGCGGCTGCAGGAATGACCGTTGTCGGATCAAAAATAATTTTGACATGGGGCGGGATCAGGCCTTGGAAAATAACAGGAAAGACCGGAACCAGAAAAAAAGCCATGCACACGGCCAGGCAGGATGCCAGAAATCCGAGCAGTACCAGTTGAAAGCTCATATAAAAATAGATTTCACCGTGTTTTGCGCCAAGGCTCATTAAAACAGCAATTTCATGCTGTTTTTTATTTAGAAAGCCACGGAAGAGGTAGGCTGTGGCGATCCCTGCCAGAAAAAGCGCCACAACACTGACAAGTCCCATATATCTGGTAAAATATCCTGTCACGCGGCCCAGCCGCTGATTTACATCCATTGCGCTCCGGATATTTACCCGGGGTTGTCCGCCGGACCGTTTAAAAAATTCAGCCCTGAGTCTTTGGGCCAGTTGCGGGATATCCACCTCCCGGTTCAGCCGGTAATAGTAACGATACCGGATCCTGCTGCCGAATTTGATAAGACCTGTATCTTGTATTTGATTTATCCCCATATAGAGTTTCGGGGCGAATTCAACGGAAAGAAGGGATTGGTCCGGATCGGCAGCAAAGATATCCAGAACATGAAAGGTTTTTTCCCCAAGGGCAAGGCGGATATCCGGAGCATCGGTGTCTTTTATGCCAAGGGCAAGGGCGGTATCCCGGGACATGAATACTCCAGACGTATTCTGCAGATCCCGGCCGGAATGTCCTTTTTTAAGCAGGAAGGTTCCGTACAACGGGTAATCTTCATCAACGGCCATTACCTGAACCAGGCGGGACCGGTCTTTGGCCCTCACCATGGTATAGAACCGGATAAGCCTGGCCGATGTGTTTTGAGGGCCCAGGACATTATCTGCAAGGGCCAGTTCTTCAGCCGTTAAAGAAGCATTGGCCGACAATACCAGGTCTGCTGTCAGCATCTGCTTTAAATTTTCATCCAGATAGCGAATCAAGGATCGACTGAAAGACTGGATGGCGGTAAACCCGGCCAGTCCTATGGACAGGTTTATGATAAAAAACAGGGCAAATCCCTTGTTGTTTATCAGATCCTTTAAAGAAAGACGTATCCAGAGCATCAGATCAGCCTTCCGTTTTCAAGCCTCATGATTTTTTTGCATTTCCCGGCAAGACCAATGTTATGAGTGACCAGAATAAGGGTTTTATTTTCATTTTCCACCAGGTCAAATAACAGTCTTGTCACCTTCTCCCCTGTCTCGGTGTCGAGATTGCCGGTGGGTTCGTCTGCCAGGAGCAGGGCCGGTTTGATGACCAGAGCCCTGGCAATGGCTACCCGCTGACATTCCCCGCCGCTGAGTTCTCCGGGCAAATGATGCCGGCGCTCCTGGAGGCCGACTTTCTCGAGCATGTCATCTGTCTGCTGCTTTATCCGGTTCATTTTAAGAATTTCCAGGGGAAGGCTGATGTTTTCCTCTGCAGTCAGGTGGGGCATTAAATGAAATTTTTGAAATACAATTCCGATCTTTCGGGCGCGGTATCGGGACAGTCTTTGTTCGGTCATGGCGCAAAGATCTTTTCCATCTAAAAACACCTGGCCGTTATCCGGGCTGTCCAGGCCCGCGATCAGAGAAAGCAGCGTAGTTTTTCCGCTGCCTGACTGACCGTTGACGGCGCAGGTCTGACCTGCATCCAGACTGAAGCCGATGTTTTTCAGGACGTCCAGCGTACCGGCTCCGGGCTGTTGAAAGGATTTGGAAAGGTGTTTAATTTCAAGTATCATAGTAACTCCAGGATATAGGGAAGAACAGTGGCTGCAATGATTTTATGCCCGGCCGGATTGGGATGGATGCCGTCGGCCTGGTTAAGAGAAGCATGGCCTGCGACATTTTTTAATAAAAAGGGAATAAAGGTCAGGTTGTGCTTTTCTGCCAGGGAAGAAAAAACGTTCCTGAACCGTTTTGTATATTCCGGCCCGTAATTGGGGGGGAGTTCCATACCGGCCAGAATGATCCGGATGTTGTTTTTTTCTGCAAGGATAATGGCGTTATTAAGATTTCTTGACATTTCTGCAGTGGAAAGACCCCGCAAACCGTCATTTGCACCCAGGGCCAGGAGCAGAATATCCGGTTTAACCCGGAGAAACCATCTGAGCCGGGAAACAGCACTCGCGCTGGTAGAACCGCTGATACTCGCATTGTTGACAATCACTTTCCGGATCTCTTTTTGTTCAAGCAGATTCTGAAGAACCGACGGATAGGCCTGTTCAATTTCCACTCCCAAGCCTGCGGAAATTGAATCCCCAATGATAAGAACACGGGTGGAATGCTCTGAAGCAGCCAGGGAAGACAATGCTCCCGGACAGTATGCCGCCCCCAGTCCCAAAAAAATAAATACCAAAAAGGAAAACCGTTTCATGACATGCAAGATCCTTTTTTTGATAATGACTAAAAGGTTTTCTTTAATATGGGGGCAGAAATAAATTATGTAAACCCCTTTACTTGTTTTCAGTTTATTCCCCTTTTGTGGAAAATACTTCCAATACTATGGAAAAAGATTCAAATCTGTAGTATCGAATAGGATAATGCCAGTGCGAAAAGGACATAACGATCAAAAAAAGGTGGAGCATTTTTGGTTGAAAATAATATGAGTTTGATGAAGGCTCGAATTCTGGTTGCAGATGATGATGAAGCAATCCGGGATGCATTGAAACTGATTCTTGAAGACGATTATGATGTTGTCAGTGTCGACCGGGGGCAAAAGGCTGTTGAACAGGTCAAAAAGCAGGTGTTCGATCTGATTTTTTTAGATATCGTCATGCCTGAAATGGATGGCATTGAAACGCTGAAACGAATTAAAGCCCATGACAAAAATATAGATGTTATTATGATTTCAGCTGTTGACCGCGCCCAGGAAGCGACAGACTCCATTAAGTATGGTGCCTATGACTATATCACTAAACCGTTTGATCATGAAATCATATTGAACCGATTGGAAAAAGTTCTTTTAAAGCGCAAGCTGGACAGAGAGGTTAGATTCCATAGATCCCATGCAGCGTCTGAGTCCTGGCAGAATAAAATTGTCACCAGATCCAAAAAAATGGCAAATGTTCTTGAGCTGGTCGAAAAAGTAGCCGGAACACCCAGTAATGTATTGATCACAGGGGAGAGCGGTACTGGAAAAGAATTAATTGCAAAGGCCATTCATAATGCAAGTCCGCGAAAGAATAATCCGTTTGTTGCCATCAATTGTGCCGCTATTCCGGCTGAACTTATGGAAGCGGAATTGTTCGGCCATGAAAAGGGTGCATTTACAGGAGCGCATAAGCAAACCATTGGAAAATTTGAATACGCTCACCAGGGCACGATCCTGCTGGATGAAATTTCCAGCCTGAAGCTTGAATTCCAGGCTAAATTACTGCGATTCATCCAGGAACGGGAATTTACACGCGTGGGCAGTCATCAAACCATCAAACTGGATGTGAGAATTATTGCGGCAACCAATACCAGTCTTGATGATATGGTAAAGGAGAAGACATTCCGGGAAGACCTGTATTTCCGGCTTGATGTCGTGCCGATACTGCTGCCGCCTCTTCGAAACCGAAAAGGGGATGTCCGGCTTCTGGCTGATTTTTTCCTGGAGAAATTCGGCCGAAGGATGAATAAAAAAATAAAAGGCTTTTCACCCGGAGCCATTGCGGTTCTGGACGCATATCCCTGGCCCGGCAATATTCGTGAGCTGGAAAATCTGGTTGAACGAATGGTTGTTATGGGTCCGGAAAACCGGTTAATTGAAGAAAAAGATCTCCCGTTTGATCTTCTGTTCCATAAGGAATCCATAAAAGGAGCCGGGCAGGGCAGCGGTGAAAATAAAGGATTGATCCCGGCCCGGCAGTCTTTTGAGCGGCTTTATATCCTGCGGGCACTCCAAAATTGCAGGTGGAACCAGACCCGGGCGGCAGATCTTTTAGGTATTCACAGGAATACGCTGATTCAAAAAATGAAAACAATGAACCTCGGGCGGGATAAACATGACGATTGAGCCTGTATGTCAGTCCTGCAAAGCCGGGATGCAGATTGAAAAACAAGCTCCTTGACCGTCCCGGCTTATGGCGTTTATCTGTCCTTTGTGTTCACAGATCACTTTATGGGAAATTGCCAGTCCCAGGCCGGTTCCGCTCGCCTTTGTCGTAAAAAAGGGATTAAAAATATTGGCGGCCAGTTCCTGTGAGAATCCGGGGCCGGTGTCTTTGAAAGTGATGAATACCTGTGCGTCTTTTAATTCAGCACGAATGCTGATGTCACCACCATGGGGCATGGCCTGGGCACTGTTTTGAATAAGATTGATAAATACTTTTTCAAGCTGGTCTGCATCTGCCATGACAGGTGGCAGGTCGCCTGAAAACGACTGTTTAATCTCAATCCCTCTTTCGTTCATATCTGCTTCCATTAAATCAATACTCTGCTCGATCAATTGAACAATGCTGGCCGGTTTGAAATTATATTTCGGGGGCCTTGCCAATTCCAGAAGCTCCTCAATCAGTGCGTTGAGGCGATTGATTTCTCTTTGAACCGTTGTTTGGAATTTATCCAGAAATCCAGGTTTTTTAATTTTCTGCGGCAGCAGCGCCACAAAGGTTTTGATGGCGGACAAAGGATTTCTTATTTCATGGGCCATGCCGGCTGCAAGGGTGCCCAGGTCCGCTAACCGCTGATTCTGACGGATTTCGGTTTCAAGTTCTTTAAGCTGGGTAATATCATGTAGATTAAATATCATTTGTCTGGGTGTTTTTTTATCTGAATCAAGCAGGCTTGCCCCGACCAGGAGCATCCGGTTCTTTTCGCCTTTTTTAAGATGGATTTCGCACGGGATTCCATTGGATTGATGATCAAGAGATTGGGAAAGAAAGGCGGCAAACCGGCTTTCAGGATGGATGAGCGTGGACACATGACAGCCCTTTACAACATCGTCTCCGGCGATATCAAGGATATGCCGGGCAGCCGGATTTACGGCAGTAACAAAGCCGTCCATATCAATTGCCAGAAGCCCGTCACTCATCGTGGCCAGTATTTTTTCAGCATATTGCTGCAAGTGCTTAATCTCTTTGAGCTGATGTTCCAACTGCTGCTTTTGGGTAAGGATTTCCTGTATCATATATGAAAAGTTTGAGGCAAGAATTTCCACCTCATCCCGGGTATGAATTGAAATATCAGGATTCAGATTTCCCCGGGATGCTTCAACACTTGCCTTTACTAATGTTTCCAAAGGCCGGGTCACCCGCTGGGCCACCCAGTTGGACATCAGGATGCCTATGGTCAGTGCAACGGCTCCTAGCAGAAGAATGCTCAAAATTGTCTGGCGGAACTGCTGGTACATCAATTCAAGGGACAGGCAGACGCGAATGGTCCCCCATCGGTCACGGGAACCGGGCAGCAGAACAGGTACGGCTACATCCATTACCGGGGAACTTCCGGATTCAGGTGTATGGACGGCAACCAGGGGATCTGCCGCCTCGACGGCGCTCAGGCTCAGGGTGTCTGTTAATACCTTGTTCTGCAGGTCCGGCCGCCTGCTGTATCCGGCAACCCTGCCCTCTTTATCATGGATAATGACATAAATGATATCCGGATTATTGACCGCCTGGTTGGCCAGTTTTTCCAGGGCAACATAGTTGTAAGTAATCAGGTGGTCGACTGAAATGGCGGCAAGGTTTTTTGCAATGATCAGCCCTTGCTTTTCAATCCTTTTTCTCAGGGTCTGCTTTTGAAGGATACCCAGAACCAGGGCCAGGGTGGTGAGCAGCAAAAGGAGCATGATCGAAGTGATCAGGATGAACCGGTAACGCAACGGAACAAACCTGGATTTTTTTAAAGAAGGGTCAGCGTTAACAGGTGCGCTGTCCCTGCATTTTTCCAACTCAATGGATTGTATTTGCAGTCCGTTAGTCATTTTGAACTGAGTTGTCCAGCCATATGTGGTTGAGCTGCATGGTATGCGCCCCAAGCGCATTCACAGAAACCGATTTTACGTACGATTGATATATTTGGTCCACACTCATGTAAAAAAGCGGGATCAGCGGGGTATTGTCCATTATTATGGATTCAATTTTCTGGTACGTTTTTGCCCGGTCCACCGGGTCGACAATTCCTCTGGCCTCCAACAGCATCCGGTCTATGTTGTTATTTTGGAATTTCATGAAATTATTCGGAGATTCAGAAGCAAAAAGGGAATATAAGAAACTGTCCGGGTCGGGCATGTCTGCAAACCATGCATACCGGTATATTTGAACCTTGTCGGATCGTAAATATGCTTCAAACTTTTTCCAGTCCGTAATGTATTTTACCCGGACATGCAGGCCCAGTTCATCCCAGAAACCTTTAATCATAGCCATTTCCGATTCCACCCTTGGGGTTTTGATGGCGGAAACGATTTCAAGTTCAGGGAAACGTTCATCCATCTTAACATCTGACAGGGATAATGCTGCCTGTGAACGATCCGCAGGGTCGTCTTTTATCCTGTTTTCAGGATTATATCCCGGCATGCCCGGCGGAAGAATGGTTGTTGCAGCATCAAACTGGCCGTTATAAATCTCATTGACAAATGCGGCCCGATCAATGGCAGCGGACAGCGTTTTTCTCAGATCCGGATCATTAAGATTGGGATGTTTGGTGTTCATACCGTAGAAGAACAGGCTCAGCGACGGCCGGTGAATCCATTGGAGGCCGTTGATGCCGCCCAATTTTTTTCTAACATCCCCGTAAACCGCCATCTCTTCAAGGCGTCTGTTTTTAAAATCCTCAAAGATCATCGGGTCCTGTCCGCCTGGATAAATTTTATAATATATACCGTCCAGAAGTGCCGGGCCGGCATAATAATCCTTAAACCGGGCTAAACGGATCTCTTTTTCATCATCCCAGGAAACAAAACGGAACGGGCCGCTTCCAACAGGATGTTTCCCGAATTCTTCTTTCCTTTTCCTGACCTCTTTTTCAGGAACAATGGCAGCCTGGTACATCCCCAGTGCAGTCAGAAAAGGAACGTGGGATTGAAGAAGATGAATCTTAAATATGGTGTCGGTTTCAATTTCCAGGCCGGAAACATCTTCCGCGTCCTTTTTTCTGTACGCTTCTGCCCCGGCAATTTTAAGCAGGTGGGGCAGGACTGCGGGTGCGGGATCGGTTCGTAAAAGCCGTTTGATGGAGAAAATCACATCCGATGACCGGACAGGTTCCTGGTTGTGGAATTTTATATTTTTTCTCAAAGTAAATCGGTAGACCTTTCCTTCTTCTTCTACCTGCCATGTTTCAGCCAGGGCCGGGAGAATGGTTAGAAAAGAATCAAACTTTACAAGTCCTTCAAAAAGCTGTTTCACTATGGACACACCGTATTTGTCTTGAACATATACCGGATCAAGCGTTACCGGATTGCTCCTGAGAGGCGCCCTGTAAATGCCGCCGTGAACGGGAATTGTCTTTTCGCTTTTATCCTGGTCGGAACAGCCGGACAGAAAAATCAGACTGGGAAAGAAAAGGCAGATAAAAAAGGTACAGGACAGGACAACTCGGTTCATTTTTTCTCCTTTTCAGGGCTGGTCATCAAAGAAAAAAAATTTACCACATAGGAAAGGGTTAGGCAAGCGGATGAAAAATATAACAGCTTGTTTTTAAAAGCGGCTGCCGGTAAATGAAGATTAAAGACGGGAAAAACTAAAAACACGGCAGTATTTCCACCGTGTTTTTAGTTTTTATCCAATAGACACAATCTGTTTGACGATTAGCCTGGCCCGCCGCCGCCACAAGCAAGAACCGGAAGAGCATAACCGGCGACTAACATGCCAATAACAAATGCTGAAATCATTAAATTTTTCATAAAAATCTCCTTTTTCTGATGCGTTAAAAAGAACTCACTCCAATCATTTTAATTCTCTATATAGCAAAGCAGAGACCAATTCCCGTTTGAAGTGAAAGTTTTTTATAACCAATTGAAATATCTATTATATTTTAAAGTTGTGTGCTGTAGGGATAATAGGATTATTTTTGCTTGCTGCACATGTTTTTGTGCATCCGGGTAGGAAAAAATCAAGGGAATGATGCCTTTTAATTCTATACTAAGTAGGATTTTATCAGTAGTAGGGCCGGTGAGCTGCACAGTTTTATGTGCAGATTGTGTTAATTTTAATGCACACAAATTTCTTCTAATATTTCAAATAGTTACGATTTTAATTAGGGAAAACGAAAAATATCGAGCCCTTGATTTTGTGCAACTTCAGTAACTCAAGACGAATTTTTTTTAAAATCAAAAGATGATTTTTTTCTGTAAATTCAGAATGTTAAATCAGATGTTTGGGACGATGCCTGCTGGCACAATTATTGCCATTTCTGTTTGCAGGGTAAATAGGCTTTTAACAAACAGCAGGCAGGATAAATGAAAAATAACGTATCTCTGACAATGGAACACCCGGAATCTATGGAAGAAAATGCGAATAAAACATTTAGCACCAATGATAAAAAGGAACAGACAGAAAAAAATCGGATCAGGGAAAAAGATTTTTGTGACTTTCTCAGGATTGATCCTGCCGGATCTTATGACAACCTGCCGTTTGGATACCTGTTGCTGAATGGAAACGGGCGGATAATAAACGCCAATATCTCAGCGGCCGGCATGATGGACATTGAAAAAGCCGACTTAATCGGTACCAGCTTTATCCGATTTGTCTATCAGGATGATCAAAAAATGTTCGGAAAAGAGAATGCCGATCCTTCAGACTGGCCGGCTTCGCCTGTTGATATCCGACTGGACAGTGGAAAAAAGCGGATGTGGGCAAGGTTTTTTTTTTCTGATGACAAAGAGCTCGAGGCCGCCGGCGGAATGAAAGAACTTATCTTTCATGACATCACTGAGTATAAGCAGGTTGAAAAGGAAAATTCAGAGCTCAGGCAACAACTCAGATATGTACGGGAAACGGAAGCAAACCGTGAGTCTTCATGTGAAATCGCCTATGATTTCAATACGATATTTTACCCGATTATCGGCCACCTGGAAATCCTGATAAAAAACTTGCCCGAAGACAGTGAAATTCATTTTTCTCTGCAAAATATTTTGACAGCCTGCAGACGGGCAAAAACTCTGGCAGGTAAAATGTCTGGTTCAGGCCGTCAGGCATATTCCGCAGTATGCCCGGTCAGTGTTCAGAATGTACTGCAGGAAGTAATTGAACTGGGCCGTTCTATCCAGCCGGCAAACATTAAAATTTTTAAAGCCATAGACAAGGACTGCCCTCCGGTCATGGCTGATCCCGCTCATATTTGTCAGATCGCTATTAACCTTATCACGTATGCATTCCATGTCATGAAACAGAATGGAGGTGTGCTTGATGTGATGGTAAAGGAAATTGATCTTTCCGGAAAAGTCAGTGAAGAGTTAGGTCTGTCCCCGGGAAAATATGTTCGCTTGAGCGTTTCAGATACGGGCAGGGATGTTGATAAATCTATTAAAAACAAAATATTTAGACCAGATGTTATAATAAAAGGAAAAGAAAACGGAACAGGGCAGCGCTTGAATGTTATCTCCGGTATTGTAAAAGAATATGGTGGTATCTTCTGCTATTCAAGTAAAAATGGCAAAGGAAACCGCTTTGAAATCTACCTTCCGCTGGCGCATTATGCCTGCTCCACTGATTGGATTACAGACAGGGAGAAAACCAATTTTTCCCCCTGCTGAATCCTTGCTGCTTAATTATTGATCATAAGATTGGCTGAGCACTTCAATGGGGTGGGCAACCGGATACGGAGTCATCTGGTTGAACTGGAGCCTGCAGCTTAAACAGTCAGTGACCAGAAGATCAGGAGCCAGTTGTTTTATTTTTCCCATAAGCCTGCTTCCCATCTGCATGGACGCCTTATGAAAATCCTTTTTAAAGCCCATGATTCCGGCGATGCCGCAGCAGTACATGGCGGTTTCCAATGATTCTAGTGAAATGCCCGGGATCAGGGCCATCAGATCAATATAGGGTTTTCCAATGTCCTGTTCCCGCTGGTGGCAAGGTGGATAGTAGACCATTTTTCCGGGAATGGGACCCTGTGGAACCTTGAATTCACCATTATGGTGCATATCCAGCAAATATTCTCCCATGTCATAAGTGTTTTCAGCGACTCGAATGCGTTTCAGCGGGTCAATGCTTGAAAAATATCCGTTGTCCTTCAGGAGTCTGCCATAAATGGATTTATCCAGCATCCTGAATTGTTCTTCTTTGACAGAGCCGGTAACCGCATCTTTTACCGCCACCGTCTCGGTGGTCATGTGGTGCCCTCCAAAGGTGGCTTTTAACTGGGAGGGGATGCACCCTTCCTTGCTTTTAGCTCCTCCGGATGTCATTTTCCCCGGAACTTTCAAAATGTCTTCACTGCCGCCCACAAGATCCTGGTAAGCATCTGAATAATAAGCCCCTTCCAGGAGGGCTGTTTTGATCATATATCCGCAGGTGGGGCATGAGCTGACAATCTGATATCCGTCTGCCACTACTTCAGCCAGGTGGTCGATTGTTTTTCCGGCAAAGGACAGCGTAACTTTCCGGTCCCCTTCCAGCATGCTGGGCATGCCGCAGCAGTTCTGTTCGGGATAGTAGACAGATATATTGTTGTTTTCAAAAACATTGACTGCAGCTTTAGGTACGTCCGGGAACAAGTATCGCGCAGTACATCCGGCAAAATAGGCAATTTTGTGTTTGGTTTGAGAAGATGATTTTTTATGAAGGTTTCGCTGTCTGGCCCAGGATGGAAAGTTAGTTTCCGGGAAGAGGGGAAGCTTTCGTTTGGAATGGATTCCGGCGGATTTTTTAATCATATTGCCGGTAACCTTGTTTTGAATGATAAAATTAGAAAGTTTCGGCATTGTGCCGCATAATTTTCCCACCCGTTCAACATCTTCCAGTGTCCGGATATAAGGAGCCAGGCCGTCCCGGTCAATAAAAAGGGTTTTTGCGGCCATGATGTCCTTTCGGATATTGGTGCAGGGACATAACGCACAATAGTTGCAAAGATCAGCCAGATGACGCAATTCTTCCGGGGTGATGTCCTCCCCTGTTTCCTGTTCTCTGTCCCATAATTCATATATTCTGGGGAAAAAAAGGCAGGAGGTGTCCATGATATACCGGCAGCTGTCACAATCTGTGCAGGCATCGATAACTGATCTCATCAAGGTTTCTGCATTGTCCAATTCAGGTTTCATTATTTATATCATCCTTCATTCAGATATGTTTTAAATCCTATGATTTTGATATAGCTTTTACGTGTTTTCTTCCATTCACGCAAACTAAATTATTTACTGTTGATGGTTTTATACCTCTTGCCAGGACAATTTGAAAGTGGTAATAACGACAAAAAAAAGTGTATAGCGTCATTTTCCCGAGGAAAAAATGAAAAAAGTCACCATACTGGCCCTGGACAACTCAATGTCGGCATCGGTCATGGGAACCATGGATATATTCAGCCAGGCCGGATATACTTATAATTGTCTGATGGGATATGAACCAACTCCTTATTTTGATGTGAAAATAGCCACCCGGGACGGCAGCCCGGTTCAATGCTTTAATGATATTAAGATCCATCCGCATTGCGGCATTAATGATGTTGCGCACACCGATCTGCTGCTGATTTCTTCCTTTCTGGATTTTTCAGCCCTGACCTCCTGCAGTGATGCCGGTGCATGGGTAAAAGAACAATACCATAAAGGTGCCACCATCGGGAGTATCTGTAACGGGACATTCTTTCTGGCGCAGACAGGACTTCTTGACGGGAAAACGGCAACCACTCACTGGGGATTTGTGCAGGAATTCAGGAAGCGGTTTCCAAAAGTAAAATTACAGCCGGAAAAACTGATTACCGATGAAGGCACTCTGCTGAGTTCGGGCGGGTGCAACTCCTATGTGGATCTTTCTGTATACCTGGTTGAAAAATTTTGCGGCCGGAATGTGGCACTTCAATGCTCAAAAACGATGCTGCATGATTTTGCCAGGTCTTCCCAGTCTCCGTATATCGTTTTTCAGTACTGCAGAGACCATAACGATGCCCAGATTCTGGAGGCCCAAAAGCAGATAGAAGAAAATTATTCAAGTCCTTTTAACCCGGAACAGTTTGCCGATGATTATGGAATGAGCCGTCGGACATTTGAGCGCCGTTTCAAAAAAGCCACCGGCAATACCCCTACTTTTTACCTGCAGCGCAGCAGGGTTGAAGCAGCAAAACAGATGCTTGAGACCGGTCTTCAGACATTTGATGAAATAACGTATACGGTTGGGTATGAGGACAGCAGTTCCTTTCGAAAGGTGTTTATTAAACACACCGGCCTGAAGCCCAATGAATATAAAACAAAATTTTATAAATAGCGTGCCTTGGCAGGATTCACCGGGTATTGAATTTGTACCCCACACCAGAAATCGTCACAATCATGCTGGGGGTTTCAGGCGCGGGCTCTATTTTTTTTCTCAGACGCTGGATATGGACATCCAGTGCCCTGGAATGAGAATAGAGTTTTGAGTCCCACCAGATCTGTTTTTCAATAAAATCCCTTGAAAGGCTTTTATCCGGATGGGTGATGAATAATTCCAGCAGCTGAAATTCGGTTTGTGTCAGTTTGACTGTTTGACCTTTGATTGTTACCCGTCGGGTCCTGTAGTTTATCTCCAGGCCTTTGACCTGTTGTTTTTCACGGAGCATGGAGCGGTCCATCCGGTTGAAAACAGCTGTGATCCTTGCTGACAGTTCCAGATGTTCAAACGGTTTTACAATATAATCATCCGCCCCTGATTTCAGCCCCAGGACCTTATCCGACAGAGAATCCCTGGCCGTGAGCATGATAATGGGCAAATCCAGGGATTTTCTTAACACATCGCATACCACGATACCGTCCACATCCGGCAGATTGAGATCCAGGAGGATCAGATCAGGTCGTTTTTTTCGGGCAAGGTCTATGCCCTCACGACCCAGATGGGCGGAAATTACAGTGTAGCCGTCAAGAACCAGGTTGCTTTTGATGGTCTGGACAATATCTTTATCGTCATCAATGATCAGGATGGTTTTACCGGCAGTTGTCATGAAGATTCCTTTAATTTTGGGGAAGACGAATATAAAAAGTGGTGAACTCTCCTTCTTTGCTCTCAACCCCGAGCGTCCCGTTGTGGGCGGTCACAATAGCCTTGGCAATGGCAAGTCCCATGCCGGCACCTTGATTTTTCCGGCTGGAGTCGCCTGCGGCAGTATAAAATTTTTTAAATATGGTTTCAATATGTTCCGGCGGAATACCCGGCCCATGATCCGTTATCGCAATTTCAACTTCCCTGTCCAGGGAGATGATCCTGATCCTGATCTGCTCTCCGCTATTGGAAAATTTAATGGCATTGTCTAAAATGTTGACCAATACCTGTTCCATCCGCTCCAGGTCAATGACCGCATAAATTTTTTCCCCGCATTCAAGTGACAGGGTTAATCCTTTTTCCAGTGCCAGGGGTGAGACGATTTCAATGACTTCCTTGACCAGCTGGGAGACATCCTCCCGTTGAAATTCCCATTCAATGGCTCCGGCCTCAAGTTTTGTAAAATCAAACAGGTTGGATATCAGCCGGGTTACCCTGGAAATATTTTTTCCAATGATCTGGATGAACTCTTTTTGTTCAGGCTGGGTCACGGTTCTTTCCAGGTAGTTGACACTGCCTTTAACTGCTGTGAGAGGTGTGCGGAGTTCATGGGACATGTTGGCCAGGAAATCGGATTTAAGTTTGTTCAGCTTTAGCAATTCCTGGTTGGCCCGGCCCAGATCCCGGGTGGCTTGCGATACTTTTTCTTCCAGATTGTCCTGGTTGCGCATCAGGCTTTCGGCCATGAGGTTGAAGCTGTCTCCAAGTTTTTCAAGTTCATCATTGGTTTTCAGCGTGATCCGTGTGGATAGATTCCCTTCAGAAAGCCTGCGGCTGTTATCTTCAAGTTTGCTGATGGGTTTTAACACCAGGGTGTGGATCAAAAAGACAAGCACCAGGATGGTCACAAGGGTGATACCGATCCCCGCACCGGCCAGAAGAAGAATATTCTTTTGAGCAGCCTGTTTGACCGCCTTATAGGGAATGGTAATTCTGAGTCCGCCGATCACCGTCGTCTTACTGCCGGCCTGTTGGGTATGACATTTGATGCATCCCTTGGTCTGTTTTAAGGGGACCATATATTCAAACGTCTCGTCTGTGTAATTAAAGAATTCCGTGATTTTTTTATTTTGAAAATGGTGGAGTGCGGTTTTTTCAAAACGATCGGGCTGATTGGCCGTATTCAGCGGTGTAAGACTGGACAGACGGAAATGGTATGCCTTTTTTTCAAACGAATGCTGGCTCAGTTTCTGGGTAACCATGGAAGGTGTGAATAATTGATAGGTATTTGAACCATTTGTTATCCGGTCTTTGGTGGCAAAAATCACATTTTGGGCACCCGGACTCTGGATATTGACATATACCCCGCCCATGCAGTTGGTGATCCACTGGCGGGTCAGGATAACTTGATCTGCAATGACCCTTGCTTTTTCAAGGGTCTCCAGCCGGGCCTGCCCGGAAAGCCGGAATCCAATCCAGGTAAACAAGAGCCCCAGAACAGGAACAATAATGATAATTACCCCAAAGACAAATTTTCTTTTTAAGGGATAATTCATTTTATCCCGTGTTTCATCTGTGTTATAAAAAACATTGTTCTTTTTACTCTGCATTGAATCTTCCTGGTAAATAATCAGAATCTGTTTGCCGGTTGTTTTTGCCTTATATGGTATAAGATGATTAAAAAAAAATATCTATATAAAGATGGCATGTTTTTTGATTGATATATTTGTATTGATACAATTTTAAGACGGTTTGTATGGATTTGCCGGAGTCTGCTCCCTGGCCCGTCAGTATGTAAAAATACAACATATCAATGAATAAAGGAGAAAAACTATGGTCAGCTGGATATGCAATAAATGCGGATATACACTTGAAGCAGATGCCCCGCCTGAGGTCTGTTCCTCGTGTAAGAGCGAGTGTTCTTATGTGGATAATTCCTGTTATACACCGGATTGCGCAGGTATTCCCAATGATCCCCAGATCAAGGGACAGGATGAATTGTAAGCCTGTCCGGGATTGTATGAAACCATTATTAGTTGAGACAAATCTGTATTGTTTGGACCGGCGTTGCTTTTTGTGATACATGTTGCCGGTTTTTTCAGGAGTATCCGTTTAATGACAGCCTGTTGGCTTGTCATATTTTAAATTAAGGAAAGGATGATGAATGGCAGAGCCAAATGAAATGTACCAGTGCCAGACGACCAATTGCGGTTATATTTACAACCCGGACAAAGGCGATAGAAAAGGAAAAATTCCAAAAAATACAAAATTTGAAGATCTGCCCGATGACTGGCGATGTCCGATATGCGGAGCAACAACCAGAGCATTTAAATCATTGGGATAAGTTTTGAAAATTAAGGCCTGAACAGATTCACGATGTCCTGAACTTTTTGTGATAAGGAGTGCGATATGAAATGGCTGCAGTTTATCACCCCAGCTAAGTCTATGGATTTTAAAGAAACAAATGACTATATTGCAAGAAATCCCGCAAGGGCGGTGACCATCCTGGATGTCCGGCAACCAAAGGAGTATGAAGAAAGTCATATCCCCGGTGCCACGCTTATACCGCTGCCGGAGCTGCCGGACCGGATGTCTGAGCTTGATCCGGGCAAAACGACTCTTGTGTACTGAGCCATGGGAGGGCGCAGCCGTGTCGCTGCCCAGATGCTTCAGGCCAGAGGCTTTAAAAAGGTCTTCAATGTGTCAGGCGGAATTAATGCCTGGCTGGACGAGGTTGCTGTTGGTCCGCAGGATCTTGGAATTGATCTGTTTGACGGCAGTGAATCGCCTCTGGATGTCCTTAAAGTGGCCTATTCCCTTGAACAGGGGTTACGCGAATTTTACGTGTCCATGGAAGCACAGGCACAAAATGAGCAGGTAAAAGATTTGTTTGCCAGGTTGTCGGATATTGAAGTCAAGCATCAGATGGCTGTCTATCTGGCCTATTGTGATATCTATCCTGAGAAGATCAGCAAAGATGAGTTTGAAAAACAGGTTGAAGTAAAATCAATGGAAGGCGGGATGTCCACCCGGGAATATCTGGATCTGTTTGAGCCGGATCTGGAATCTGCTTTTGATGTGGTATCCCTTGCCATGTCCATCGAAGCACAGGCACTGGACCTTTACCTCAGGGTCACAGATAAAATAGAAAACCAGGAATCCAGGCAGATCATTGAAAAAATCGCCAATGAGGAAAAAATGCACCTGGCAAGTCTGGGGGACCTGATGGAGAAGCTTTAGATGAAACAGGATCTTGTTTTAGTGGGCGGCGGCCATGCCCATATGATGATTCTTGAAAATATCAGCGAATTTGTGAATAAAGGGGTGACCGTCACCGTGATCGGACCCTCGGAATATCATTATTATTCAGGCATGGGACCGGGGATGCTCGGGGGAACCTATATGCCGTCTGATATCCGGTTCGCCACAAAGGAAGTGGTTGAATACCAGGGCGGGATCTTTATCAAAGACCGGGTCAGCCGGATCGATCCGGATGAAAAACAGGTCTATACGGATTCCGGGCGGGAAATAAGGTATGATCTGCTTTCCTTTAATGCCGGAAGTTATGTGCCCATGACATCGGTTAAAGAAGAATCCGGCAATATTTATCCGGTCAAACCCATTGAGCGCCTCATGGAGGCTGCGGATAAATTAAAAGCCCTGTTCAAAGAAAAAAAGATCCATGTCGGTATCGTCGGAGGCGGCCCCAGTTCGGCAGAAGTGGCTGGAAATGTATGGCAGCTGGCAAACCGGGTAAACTCCTACCTGCCCGATATTACCATCTTTGCCGGCAATAAATTTATGGCCCGGTTTGACACACGGGTCCACAGTCGAATGAGAAAGTATCTATCAGGCAAGGGGATTCAAATCGATGAAACCGGCTATGTCAGTCAGGTGAATCCCGGTAGCATTGTACTTGAATCCGGCAGGACAATTGAAACGGATTTTATTTTCATGGCACTGGGGGTTCAGCCGTCCACCATCTTTGAATCTTCCGGTCTGCCTGTGGGACAGGATAAAGGCCTGTTGGTCAACACTTTTCTTCAGTCGGTAAAGTATCCGGATATTTTCGGCGGTGGAGACTGCATTTGTTTTGAAAATCAACCATTGGACAAAGTCGGGGTTTACGCTGTCCGCCAGAATCCGGTCCTGTTATACAATCTTATGGCACGCATTGACAACCGGGCGTTGCAGCCGTTTGACCCGGGACCTGAATATCTTCTGATTTTTAATGCCGGAAGCGGTTTGGGCGTGTTAAAGAAAAAATGGCTGGTGTTTGGCGGCAAGACGGCTTTTTGGATCAAAGATTATATTGACCGGAAATTCATGACAAAATTTCAGGCATTTGAAAAAAAAATATAGGGAGATGACCGGGTGAAAAAAGGATTTGCTGTTAAACTGGTGCTGGTGCTGCTGATCATTGTTCTGCTGTTCTCTTTTTTTTATTTTGATCTGGGCAGATATCTTTCCCTGTCAAGTTTAAAGGGACAACTGGCCGGGTTCCAGGATTATTACGGCCGCCACCGCATGCTGACCATGGGAGTTTATCTGGGGGTGTATATCCTGGTTACTGCACTGTCCCTGCCCGGTGCTGTTATTATGACCCTGGCCGGTGGTGCCGTATTCGGACTGGTCTTTGGTACTGTTCTGGTCTCTTTTGCCAGTAGTATCGGCGCTACCCTGGCATTTTTATTTTCCCGGTTTTTATTCAAGGACTGGGTTCAGAAAAAATTTTCATCCAAATTGTCAGCCGTTAATAAGGGTGTTGAACAGGAAGGCGGCTTTTACCTGTTCACCCTTCGCCTGGTGCCTGTTTTTCCGTTTTTTGTCATCAACCTTGTCATGGGCCTGACCCCCATTAAGACTGTTGTTTTTTACCTGGTCAGCCAGGCAGGCATGCTGCCCGGCACCCTTGTCTATGTCAATGCCGGTACCCAGCTTGCAAAACTGGAATCTGTTTCAGGTATTTTATCTTTCAATATTGTTTTTTCTTTTGCCCTGCTGGGGATTTTTCCGTTTATCGCCAAACGGTTCACAGAATATATCCGGAAACAGAAAGTCTATTCAAAATTTTCAAAGCCCAAGGAATTTGACTATAACCTGGTCGTGATCGGGGCCGGATCTGCCGGCCTTGTGGCGTCTTATATCGCTTCGGCGGTCAAGGCAAAAGTGGCCCTGGTTGAAGCGAACCGAATGGGGGGTGACTGCCTGAACACCGGGTGTGTGCCCAGCAAGTCTCTCATTGCCAGTGCAAAACTTTTATCCCATGTGAAACGGGCTGAAGAATTCGGGTTTGACAGCGGCTCCCTGTCCTATGATTTTTCAACCATCATGGAGCGGGTGCAGTCCAAAATTCAAACCATAGCCCCCCATGATTCCATTGAAAGATACCAGAGCCTCGGGGTGGAGTGCTTTACCGGCAAAGCAAGGATTCTTTCTCCGTTTGAGGTTGATATCAACGGCCGGACACTGACAGCTAAAAATATCATCGTGGCCACCGGAGCCCGGCCTTTTGTGCCTGATATCCCCGGGCTGGACCAGGTGGATTTTTTAACCTCCGACACCATCTGGGATATCCGGGAACAGCCGGGTAAGCTCGTTGTCCTGGGTGCCGGACCTATCGGCTGTGAAATGGCCCAGGCTTTTGCGCGGCTGGGGTCTCATGTGACCCTGGTCCAGAGAGGGCCGCGGATCATGGCAAGGGAAGATCCTGATGCGGCCGCCATTGTGGCTGACCGGTTCAGGCAGGATGGGATTTGTCTGCTGGTGAATCATTCTGCCTTGCGGGTGGAGAATTCCAATGGAATAAAAACACTGATCTGCGATCATGACGGGCAGGAAGTTGCGGTGCCGTTTGACAGGATACTGCTGGCTCTGGGCAGAGTTCCCAATGTGAAAGGATTCGGCCTGGAAGATATCGGCGTGGTTCTGGGGGAGAGAAATAATATTGAAACCAATGATTTTTTACAGACCAATTTTCCCAATATCTATTGCTGCGGCGATGTCCACGGCCGCTACCAGTTTACCCATACCGCAGCCCATGAATCCTGGTATGCCAGTGTGAATGCCCTGTTCGGCGGGTTAAAAAAGTTCAGGGCGGATTACCGGGTGATTCCGTGGACCACATTTACAGATCCTGAAGTGGCGCGGGTAGGCTTGAGTGAAACCGAGGCTGGTGCGGCCGGTATTGAATATGAAGTGGTTAAATATGATATTAACGACCTGGACAGGGCCATAGCAGATTCTGAAGATCATGGCTTTGTAAAGGTGCTGACCGTGCCGGGAAAAGATAAAATATTAGGAGCTGCCATTGTGGGAAGCCATGCCGCAGACATGCTCACTGAATTTGTGCTTGCCATGAAGCACGGACTTGGATTGAACAAGATTTTGGGTACGATTCATATCTATCCCACCATGTCGGAAGCCAATAAATATGCGGCAGGATTGTGGAAAAGGGAACATGCGCCTGAAAAACTTCTGGCATGGGTGAAAAAATATCACACATGGATGCGGACATAACCTGCTTGTTTTTTTATGCTGGAATGAATGAGAAAACACAGATGGATTTTAATTGTTTATAAACTTAAAACAGGAGGATGATGCGAAAATGAAAGTAACCATTACCAAAATGTGCATGGGAGATCGAAACTGCAATGACCTTTGTCCGGAAGTGTTTGAATATGATGAAGATCAGCTTAAATCCACCATTAAATTTGACACGATTCCCGAACAATTCAGGGATAAGGTACGCCAGGCTGCTGCAGAGTGCGGTGCTGAGGCAATTGTTGTAGAAGAATAAATCAAGATGTCTTAATCAGGGGTGTCGGATGAGGCTGGCGGGCAACACGATCAGTTTGCCGGGCTTGCATCCGATAGCCCTGGTGTATGAAACATGAAAGGTCGACACATGAAATTCAGGGAGAGCCGGACGGCAAAAAACCTTCATACTTCATTTGCTGCCGAAGCCCAGGCCAGGACCCGGTATAATTTTTTTGCCGCCAAGGCCCGGGATGAAGGGTACATGCAGATTGCCAAATTGTTTGATGAAACCGCAAACCAGGAATATGAGCACGCCCTGCGGTTTTTTAAATTTTTTAACGGCGGAGAGCTGGAAATCAAATGGCCTTTCCCCACGGGTGTGATTGAAAGCACCCGTGCCAATCTTCTGTCGTCAGCCGCCCTGGAAAAATATGTCAGTGAGGATATGTATGCCCGGTTTGCAAAGGAGGCTGATGAGGAAGGATATGAGCGTGCCAAGGATACGTTTTTAAATATTATTGTGTCTGAGCGGCATCATGAAAAATTGTTTCTTGGGCTGGCGGACAATATTGAAAAAGACCGGGTATTTCAAAAAGATGAGGAGCGGGTCTGGCGGTGCCTGAGCTGCGGGTATATCCACAAAGGAAAAACCGCACCTGACAAATGCCCGGCCTGTGTAAAACCCACGGGTTTTTTTGAGCTGCTGTGTGAAAACTGGTGATGTGATATTTTAGCTGCTTGTGAGTCGGTTTTGTATCATATTATGTGTTTCACTATTGTATCAAAATGTAATTTATTTTTGTCCGGCTTTGTTTTAAAAACCTTTTAAAACAATTGGTTAAATGGATGATATTGATTTCGGCACGGTATTTGCTGTTAATGGTTTTACAACCAGATGATAAACCATTAATGCTGGAGGATCATATGAAAATTGGTGAAATTAAAAAAAATTATGACCTTATAAATTCCGTGGACTGGGACATGACGCCTGAAGAAGCCATTGCACTCCATCTTGAATGGGGTCCGCTGCGGTCTCAGGCCTATTATAATTCACGGGACAATGACAATGAAACCGTCTATTTTGTGATTAATACTTGGAAAAAACGTCCGATTTTGTCCCTGGTCAGGCGCAAGGGGTTCGATTCTGAAGAACTGGGCAATTTTGACCTGCCGGATAATCTTGAGCAGGAGTTCATGAGCGGCATTGGAAAATATAAAGGGGTTTATGCCGTGGAAGGAAAGGTCAGAGACTGGCTGAAAAAAGAACTTGAAGTATAAACGGTCCATCCGGATTTTCTGCTAAGCGTTAGGCAGACACCTGCGTCCAGCCCGGATAAACCTTTATCCGGGCCGGACGTATTTTTATTTATTGTTTTCCATAAAGTCTTTTACCATCAATTCTCCCAGTTCTCTGGACCGGTTGCTTGCCGCCTCCACCGCATTAATCAGGGTTGTTCTTAATCCGCCCTGTTCAAGGGTATGGATACCGGCAATGGCAGTTCCGCCGGGAGAAGCCACCCTGTCTTTGAGCTGTCCGGGGTGCTCTTTGGATTCCAGCAGCATTTTAGCAGCCCCCAGAACGGTCTGGGAGGATAAAAACAGGGAATCTTTTCTGGAAAGACCCATTTTTACTCCGGCATCTGCCATGGCATCCACAATGGTAAAAATATAGGCAGGGCCGGAACCGGAAAGGCCGGTAAAGGCATCCATGAGGATATTTTCCTGGATAAACACAGTTTTCCCCACTGAATCAAAAATAGCCCGGGCAAGGGCGACATCATCTTTGGTGGCATATTCTCCCGCAGCAATGGCTGTGGCGCTTTCTTTAACAAAGGCACAGATATTGGGCATCACCCGGATCAGACGCAGTTCCTTGTGAAGGCCGGAGGCAATGGCGGCCAGGGGAACACCGGCAGCAATGGAGATAATCAGCTTGGATGTGTCCAGTGCACCTGCAGTTTCCTTTAGCACCTTCCCAAGGATCTGGGGCTTGACCGCATAAATGACGATTTCAGATTGCCGGGCTACTTCGCAGTTGTCCTGGGTCGTATTGACCTTGTATTTTTTGTTTATTTCTATTAACAGGTCTTCAGCAACATCTGAGCAGAGAATATTTTTAGGTTTTGCTGCCTTGGAAAGTACCAGGCCGCTCACCAGGGCCTCGGCCATGTTTCCGCTGCCGATAAATCCGATTTTTTTGTTCTGCAGCATTGTATCATGCTCCTTTATTAATTGTGTTTGAAAATTAAAGAGCTTATATTATGCCGCTGGAAAAGGGATAGTCAAGATAAATTATGGCAATGGGGATGGGCTGGTCCTGAAATTGCTTATGGTATTATTCAGCACAATGGGATAAAAACAGGCGAACCCAGACCGTTAATAGGAATTTAATGTATTTGGCCCCCCGATATTTAAAGCAGAAACTGGATTCCATATACCAGGAATACAATAAAAGAAAATTTGTGGATCCTGACCCGCTCCTGTACCTGTACAAATATTCCGATAAAAAAGACCGGGAGATTGCAGGGCTCATTGCAGCTTCATTTGCCTATGGTCAGGTGCTGCAGATCATGAAGACCGTGAATTTCGTGCTTGAAAATATGGGGCCTTCTCCACATGCGTATGTTCTGGAAAGATCCGAACGTGCAATGGCCGAAGATTTTAAAGGATTTGTATACAGGTTTGCAAACCAGTCCCATCTTGCCGGGTTGTTATGCGGGATTAAACAGGTTGTTGCCCGGTATGGTTCCCTTGAAAACTGTTTTTATTCCGGCTGGTCGGATTCGGATGGAACAGTTTTGCCCGGACTTGTCTATTTATACAACCGGCTGGATCCGGATAACAGAACCGGCCATCTTCTGGCAGATCCCCAAAAAACGAGCGCCTGCAAACGAAGTCATTTGTTTCTGCGCTGGATGGTTAGAAAGGACAGCGTGGATCCGGGCGGATGGGATCAGGTCAAAGCATCTTCCCTGGTCATTCCCCTGGACCGGCATATGCACAGGGCAGGTATCTTGCTGGGATTTACAAACCGGAAAAGTGCAGATGCTAAAACCGCCTTTGAAATTACCCGGGGATTTCAAAAAATAGTCCCCCATGATCCTGTAAAATATGATTTTTGCCTGACACGGTACGGGATTCGAAATGAATTGAGCATTGAAGATTTAAGCGCAAAGGTTTATCATTGAAAACAGACAGAAAAAAACAGGCTGATGAAGATGGCTATCGCCTGCCGCCGTTGATCAGCGGCCGGTTGATTAAGCGCTATAAGCGTTTTCTGGCTGATGTGAAACTGGACAGCCAAGAGACCGTGACCGCGCATTGCCCCAATTCCGGCTCCATGAAAGGCTGTGCTGTTTCCGGTGCCAGGGTATGGTTGTCTGAAAGTGACAATCCTAAACGGAAATATCCCTTAACCTGGGAGTTGATCAAGCTGCCGGAAACCTTTATCGGGATCAATACCCTGGTGCCGAACCGGCTGGTCAAACAATCCGTTGAAATGGGATTGATCAGCGAATTGTCCGGGTATGATATAATAAGATCAGAAGTAAAAACAAGCGAGCACACCCGGCTGGATCTGGCCCTGGAAAAAAAAGACGGGCAAACCTGTTATGTGGAAATTAAAAACTGTACCCTGGTGGAAAACGGGGTTGCCATGTTTCCCGATGCCGTTACAACCCGGGGGCAAAAGCACCTTGAAGAGCTGGAAGCCCTTGTGGCAGACGGCCACAGGGGAGTGATCTTTTATCTGATCCAGCGGACCGACGCACAGGTGTTTAAGCCGGCAGACGGGATTGACAGGGTATATGGTGAAAAATTGAGAAAAGCCGTTGAAAACGGCGTGGAAATCATCACAAGGGATACACGGATCACTTTGCAGACGATTGCCATGGGAAATGCCGTTCCGGTGGATCTTTCCTGACGGCAGGATAAAAAAAAGGTTGTACCATGAATTGACATTCTACTACGCTGTAGTATTTTAGACCTATCATAAATATATAGACGCTTTTTTTTAAAGTTTTGGCAGTGTGATTATAAGGAGATAGATTATGTGGGAGTATACAGATAAGGTTAAGGATCATTTCCTGAACCCCAGAAATTCCGGGGAGATGGAAGGGGCAAATGCAGTCGGGGAACATGGTTCCTTAAGTTGCGGGGACGCCCTGAAACTGTTTTTAAAAGTTGATGAAAATGAAAGAATTCTGGATGCTTCCTTTATGACTTTCGGCTGTGCCAGTGCTGTGGCCTCTTCTTCCGCCCTGACTGAAATCATCAAGGGAATGACCCTTGATGAGGCGGCCAAGCTCACCAATGATGACATCTCTGAATACCTGGACGGTCTTCCAAAAGAGAAAATGCATTGTTCCGTCATGGGGCAGCAGGCATTGAAAAAGGCCATTGCCGATTATAAAGGGATTCAGATCCTTGAAAAACCCGGTGAAATGGTCTGTGAATGTTTTGACGTGACCGACCTTGAAATCATCGATGCGGTAAAGAAAAACGGCCTTAAAACCACGGAAGAGGTTACCAATTACCTGAAAGCAGGCGGCGGCTGCGGTCAGTGTATCGAAAAGATTGAAACTTTGATTGAAACCACCCAGACTCAAGGATAGCGACATCATGACCCTCGTATATACAGATAACAATGCCACAACCAAAGTAGCTGATGAAGTTATTCAGGAAATGCTCCCCTATCTGGGTGAATTCTATGGTAATCCTTCTTCCATGCACACCTTTGGCGGACAGGTGGGCCAGAAAATAAAGCAGGCCAGGCAGCAGGTGGCGGATATGATCAATGCGGACCCGGATGAAATTGTTTTTACAAGCTGCGGCACGGAAAGCGACAATTCGGCTGTTTTTTCGGCGATTAACGCCTTTCCTGAAAAAAAGCATATCATTACCTCAAACGTGGAGCATCCGGCCATTAATAAGTTGTTCCAGTATCTTGAAGCGAAAAAGGGATATGAGGTCACGTTTGTGCCGGTGGATAAAAAAGGGAACCTGGACCTGGATAAATTGTACGGCAGTCTGACCGACCAGACAGCCGTGGTCTCCTTGATGTGGGCGAATAATGAGACAGGGGTTCTTTTCCCCATTGAAGAGATCGGTAAAAAAATTAAAGAAAAAGGCATCCTGTTTCATTCAGATGCTGTCCAGGCTGTGGGAAAGGTTCCGGTTGATGTAAAAGCTGCAAATGTGGACATGCTGTCTGTTTCAGGACATAAAATCCATGCGCCAAAGGGGATAGGTGTCCTCTATGTTAAAAAAGGCGTGAAATTTTCACCCTACCTGATCGGCGGCCACCAGGAAAAAGGCCGGCGGGGCGGTACGGAAAATACCGTTTCCATTATCGGGCTTGGCAAAGCCTGTGAGCTGGCTGTGAAACACCTGCCGCTGATGGACACCCAGGTCCGGGAGCTGAGGGACTACCTTCAAGACCAGCTGCTTGAAAAAATTCCCGGTTCATCTGTGAACGGAGATATTGATAACAGGCTGCCCAATACGGTTTCCATCGGCTTTGATGCGGTGGAAGGCGAATCCATTCTTTTAATGCTGGACCGGGACGGCATCTGCGCCTCATCCGGATCAGCATGCACATCCGGATCTCTGGATCCGTCCCATGTTCTCATGGCCATGGAAGTCCCCTTAAAATCCGCCCATGGATCCATCCGGTTTTCATTGTCCCACTATAATACCAAAGCAGATATGGATCATATTATAAAGAGCATGGTCCCGGTCATTGAAAGGCTCCGGCAGATGTCACCCTTCTGGAAGGACGGCAAAGTGGTATAGGGCAGTTGGAATACTGTTTTAATCTGTTCCCGGCCGGGACATGCCGCACTCTTTGCGGAAATTTTCCGGCCGGACTATTTAT
>JBNKNP010000129.1:0-1965 GCA_050293905.1 Desulfobacteraceae bacterium
CAAGATGATTTTTTTATCTAAATCTTCTTTAATATATTTTATCAGGTATCGATTCATAGCGACTATTTTGACATTCATTCCGAAATAGTCAAGACTTTTTCGGAATGCAGGCCGATAAAGTCAAAGAAATGATAAACACAAGTAACCCGTAACGCTCTATCTTCCTTGCAGCCCCCTCAATCTTTTTTCAATACTCCATTCAAGTTTTTTGATATCAGAATCAGGGACGGCAAACGCCCTAAAGGTTTCTTTCCACCCGGTAACAACAGTACATACATCATCAATAATTTGATCCGGATGCGGGACATTATACCGATTTCCAATTTTCAGAAGGATGTCTTTTCCCGGGGCCAAATGCAATCCGGTTACCGGAAAAGACAGAACATGCTCTCTTTTCTCATTAATATCCGGTAACACATCATAAACCGGTGACAAACAAAACCCGGATTCCTTATGAAGCAGACAAAAATTTTTCAGATGGTCGTCCGTGTTCCCAATGGCCACATTGAAAACCATTTGCCCAAAAAACAATGGGATGTCCACCGATGGCTGAAAGCTGTATTTCTGCAGGATTTGAAATATATCGTCATAACTGTGCTGGTAAAATCCGCCGGCATTTAAGAGCGTCTGCAGACTGATCATATGATACCGGCCACCGGCATTTGAGATATCAAAGCGCTTTATCATTAAAACGTCTGTCTTTCCAATGGGTTTAACCATGAAATCAGGGACGTTCAAGCCACATTGAGATGCCATATTAAGGCATCCGGCTTCAATCAATTCAACAGCAACTTTATCCTTGTTTCGTGGAAATTTCACAAGCCAGTCCGACCCTGTTTCATTTCGGACAACAACTTTGGGCCGGGCACCGCCGGGAGAACTGCCATGTGCGAACAGGCGATTCAGTTTCCAGTCATCAACAGGCAGGCCTTCGTCGTATTTCATGGCTGCGTCCAAAAGATCAGGAAGATCAATCCTATCAGCCGCGCAATTTCTTTTAATTTGTTTTTCATGCGGAGCAAAAACCAAGGCCCCCAAAGCATCAGCTCCCAGCACTTTTAATAAGTGAGGCGGGTTTTGCTCGGTCCGGGAAAGGCTTGCCTTTCTGATCAGCATCCCCCTCCCCCAATCGTCCGGAAGTGCATCCTCAAAAACAGCATGAATGCCTTCCGTCCTTAAAGCCGGGAGTTCCTTTGAGCTAAGCTGCAGATTTACAGGGTCCAGGGCAAACGCATCAGGGTGCCCCAGATATTCTTCAGAATATTGGAATGCCCCATTAATTTTTCCGCGATGATCCGGTTCTTCTGCAATAAGCTCTCCGCATTTAATCGAGCTGTCATCGGGAAAAGTAATATAAACATCAAGCCAGATCAAGGTTTCCTCCGCCTTTTAACCCTTGATCTGGCTTTTGAATTTGTTTGACCCCGAACCCTTGCAAATAAGGATTGCCCGGAAGACAGGACATGATCTAGGTCATCGAGCCGGTCAAGAATAAACAATGCCTTTATCCATTTCCCAATTGAGACAGAGGGATCCCCTTTTTCCATTTTGTGTAATGTAGGAATCGATACACCAATACGAAACGCAAACTCCTTTTGAGGATCATTACGTTCTATCCTGAAGGTTTTTAATCGTTTACCCAGCAGGTTTAATTTTTCAGATGCGGCATCTTTGGCCATTATGGCATTTGTCCTTCAAATAAACATAACACAAAACATATTTTGTTTTATATCAAAAAAATAAATTTAATACAAACATAATTTTATGTAACAGGATATCCAATAAAAGAAACCTCTTTTCAGTCAATCATCAGGCGTGAGTCCGGCTCGGGTTTAAGGATGTAAAAACAAGTATTTTCATTTTATTTTCTAATTGCTATAGTTACACCATGAAAAAGCTGCCCATCGGCATACAGACATTCAGTACAATCATCAAAGGCAACTACTGCTACGTGGATAAAACCCC
>JBNKNP010000130.1:0-3863 GCA_050293905.1 Desulfobacteraceae bacterium
GCCGGACAGTTCGTACCACATCCGCCGGGCAAAGGTATCATAATCAAGTCCGACGGCGGCAAGGACATTTGATACTCTTTGCTCAATATCCTTTATATCTTTTCTGATTTTAAGCCCGTAAACAATATTGTCGAAAACAGTCCGTTTTAACAGATAAGGCTTCTGGGTCAGCAGGGTTACTTTTGACCGGATGCCGGGTGAAAACGGAACTTGTTTTTCTCCTTTGTACAGGATGCTGCCGGAACTGGGTTTCATGGCAAAAGCCATCAGCTTTAGAAGGGTTGTTTTACCGCTGCCGTTGGGCCCGACCAGACCGGTAATGGAACCGTTGCCGATGATAAGGGAATGTATATCCAGCACCTGTTTTTCCCCGTAATAGTGCTGGATGTTGATCAGTTGATATATGGGATTTTCCGGCATCATTGTTTTCTTAAAAAACTTAAGCTTAGGTTGACTGAAAATGCCAGCAGAATCAGTACCAGACCTAAAGCTATACCGTCGGCAAACATTCCTTTGTTGGTTTCCAGTGCAATGGCGGTTGTGATGGTCCGGGTGTGATACTTGACGTTCCCCCCGACAATCATTGAAATTCCTACTTCCGTCAGAACCCGGCCGTATGCAGTGACGCAGGCCACAAGTATAGCGTACCGTACTTCCCACAGGCAGGTGGCCATGATGTTACGCTTGCCGGCTCCCAGCGTGGCCAGAGTGAGTTTCAGATCCTGGTCAATGCTTTCAATGGTGGATGCAGTTATGGCCGCGACAATGGGAAATGCAAGGATGGCCTGTCCAATGGCGATCCCTGTCAGGGTAAACAACATCCCGAATTCACCCAGGGGGCCCTGGCGGGAAATCACCGCATATACCAGCAGCCCGATAAAAACAGTTGGAAGAGCAAGCAGGGTGTCAAGAACAGTTCTGAGTTGTTTTTTGCCTTTAAAATTGAAATATCCGACCAGGAAACCGAACGGCAGCCCGGCACTGATGCTGAGCAGCATGGACCAGGAGGAAACTTTTATTGTGGCAAAAATGGCAGACCATGTGGATTCATCACCATGGAATAAAAGCCCAATGGCCTTAAAAAATCCTGCAACAATATAGTCCATTACAATCTATGCCCTGTTCATTGAAATTCTGTCTTATAACATTAAAATAACAGGTGTTCCAGCAATTTTAATGCCGGAACACCTGTTGTTTTATTCTGGGTTGTCTTACTTTCTTTTATTGTGCATTGGGAATAAACAATGCTTTCCCGAGAAGTCTGAAGTCTTTTATCAGTTTCTGGGTGCTTGAAGACGCCATCCAGTTGGAAAACTGCATTGCCAGTTTATAATCAGCATGGGGACAGTGTTTGGGATCAAGGGTGATTACACTGTATTGGTTGAGCAGAATCTTATCTCCTTCAACCAGGATGACCAGGGTGGCATGGTCGCCTTTTGCAGATTGATATTTGATAAAAGATCCCCTGTCAGCCATGGTGTAGCCGTCTCTTTCCTGGGCAACATTAATGGTGGCTCCCATGCCCTGGCCGGTCTGAATATACCAGGCTTCTTTTTCAGGCAGTGTGATGCCGGCGTTTTTCCACAGGATCTTTTCTTTTTTATTTGTTCCTGAATCGTCGCCCCGGCTGATGAATTTGGCGTGCTGGTGCTTGATTTCCGTCAATGCCTCTGAAACACTTTTTCCCTTGATACCGGCAGGGTCTCCGGCCGGGCCGATAATTACAAAATCATTGTACATGATTTCTCTTCTGTCCAGACCGTATCCGGCCTCAATGTATTTTTTTTCAGCAGGGGGGGCATGAACCAAAAGGACATCAACATCACAGTTCTGACCCAGTTTCAGTGCTTTACCGGTTCCTGTGGGAGTCCATTTGAGCTCAACGCCGATTTCTTTTTCAAAGTAGGGTTTTAAATAATCCAGAAGGCCTGTGCCGTCCGTACTTGTGGTGGTTGCCATCATCAGGGCCTTGCTTCCGGCCTGTGCGCTGAATGCAAAAATCAGGGTGACAAGGGCAGCAAGGAAGAAGTAAGTTGTCTTTTTAATCATTTTCAATCTCCGTTTAATTTGTGGTTAACAATGGGAGGGATATGTTAATATTTGGCCGGAGTCAATAACATAGTGAAAAAATGATTAAATTTTTAATAAAAATAACTAAAACACACTAAAAATAACAACAAACCTTATTTGTCTTTTAAGAACACCTGGTGATATTCATTTTCAGATAAATGCTGTCTGAGTTTTTTGTTTATCATTTCATAGAGTTCTGAAATTTCTTTGTCGGACAGCCGGGGGAGCAGCAGGGATAAAAAAGTATCCTCGGAAAATTTTTGAAGATAATACATCAGGGTCTGTTCATCGGTTTTCCGGCCAAGGCCCATGGCTCCGATCCCTGTATAGTCATGGATGAACCTGTGCGTGTCTTTTTTCATGATCAGCCTTCCTGGGGATCGAATCCTTTTTCAGTGATAAAATAGATTGGGCACGATTCCCGGTGCTTGCAATACAATTTGCGGTCTTTGCAGGCCAGGCATTCCCTGCAAAGATAAAATTCGTATTTGGCACACCGGTAAGATGTTTTCCTATGCGGATGTTTTTTACATTTTCCCACGGTTGGCTGCCTTTTTGTACACTGCAATTAATCAAACGGCACAAGTTATGCGCTGTCTTCCAAAACCGTATGTTCCATACCGTTTTCAATTAATTATGGAATAATGATTTCCAATATCGTTTTGATGTTTCCATTGACAATGTTATAAATTCTCCAGCATCTGGGCCGCTAATTTTTTTACTTTGTCTAACCCAGCCCCCTTTGCCGGAATATCAATGCGCGTAAACGACAAATTCAAAGACAGCTTTCCCTTTTTGATATGCATCGCAGCAACCCCTTCCTTCAGGCCAAATTTTGGATTTGCCTGCTGAATCGCAATGGCTGCCTCCTCTCCGAGGCCGGGGACATCTTCAATCACATACCCCGGGTCAAGCAGGGAAAGTGAGTCTCGAACATGAGCTGCTGCCTGGCTGACAGAAACAATCAGGGCCGGGATGCCGATTTTGTCAAGATAGTTGCAGACAGTGGTTGGTCCGACTTTTTGTTTTTCTACTTTTTGCAGCACAGGGAACGCTGCAAACACCTTTTCCGAGGCAATAAGGCTGCATGGATCGATTTTTTCAACTTTAGATGAACTATGCCCGACCGTGGGAATTATTGCCAGGCACCAGAGACAAAGGGTAAAAATAAGGAAACAGTTTTTCATAGTCACACTCCATTCAATGTTTTACGATACACTTTCGCCCGTTTTACCGGCGATTTTTTAATTCAATCGTCTTCGGTTTTATTCGGTCCGGTTGCCTCGGAAAAATAATGCAACCAGGTTAATACATTTATATTTTATCTGCCTTTCAATGTTGAACAGGCATCAGCGACACCGGATTACTTCATAACAGAGAAAGACCATCTTATCAAGACAGTTGCCGACATTTAAAGATATGGCACCATGGCGTTATTGCGTGAATCTTTGATATTGTTAATTCTTTCTTGACAAAGTCACCTGACCGTCATAGATTCAGCCATCTACAATCGTATTGTATTGAAACAATACGCAGAATAAAGTATCCATAATAAAATTTGCCACGAAGGCAATTCATCGTTAATAAACGGCAGGGTTGTTATCGTGGCCTTTTTTTTGTCTTCCATATCCCCCTGTTTATATCGAAAAGCTAATATTTTATCATGAAATGTTTGCAGATGATCTTCGTTTAACGATGATTCCATGGGAAGATGGCGCGAGGTTTTTCCTCCTCCTCCTCGCGTCCATCTTAATTTCTTTGATAAAGAGGTGCTTTGATGGGGAACATCAAAG
>JBNKNP010000131.1:0-20344 GCA_050293905.1 Desulfobacteraceae bacterium
CCAGATATTTATTAATCCTGTCCTGGTCCGCGGGACTCGTCCCTTTCAGGACACCGAAAAGAATATTGTTAAATATAGTCTGGGTTTGAATATATTGATCGGTTTTAAAAAAGGTCACAGCATCAGGATCCTTTTTCATTATCTGTTCTTTGAACAGGTAGCGGCCTTCCAGGATCAAATTGGAAATAAATTCAGGGAGTACTGCAACCCGGTGCATCCCCGGCGAAAACCGCAACGCCAGTTCCAGCAGTTTGGTTGTCTGTTCTTTATTGATCTGGTGAAGATTTTTGTTTCGTATCTGGTTGACCAGTGCTTCATAGTCTTCAAATTCCTCGGGCTGGATAGGATTCTGCTCAAAAAACACTTTATCATACTTGACGTTTTTCAGGATATCCACGGTCTGATCGGCAATCTCCCTTCCCAGGGTCAGCAGCGGCCGGGTCAGGTCGGCATCGTCCAGAAAGTTTAAAAAATTCTGATTTTTCACCAGGTTTTCATTTTTATACGCATTTGAAACAGCTGCGCCGAAAATAATATTATCGGCAATACTGGCATAGGATAAAAACTGCCGCTCTTCAAAGAACTCAATCCAGTCTTTTACAGACTCACCAAAATCAGTTTGAAAATTTTCTCTCATTTTGACGATAACCGGTTTATATTCTTCATGTTCTTCGTCAATCACTGCATTAAGGCCAAACCGCAGGACATCCACAAAAAGTCCTGATTGCTGCAACACATGAATCAGATCGTCCAGTTCAGGGGTGCACGGTCCTTCATAAACACATTCTTCTCCGTAAAGGGAGGTATAGGAATACATCAGGTTATCCTTGATGGTTCCGTCAAATATAAAAGGGCTCTGGGAAACCAGACCGATATTTCTTGTGATATCCGCACGGGTCAATTCGGAGATTTCCTTGTTGCCGATGGTTGCATTGCCTGAAGTATACTTGTACAACTGGGCCAGGCAAAGCGCCAGCGTGCTTTTCCCGGATCCGGAAAATCCCACGAGAGCCACATGCTCACCAGGCGCAATATCTATACTGACATCATTGAGAAGTTTTACCCCTTCCTGGGTTTCAAGGCTGATACGGTTCACATTGATATCTAGCTTAAGTTCAAAGGGATCACGGTCATCGGATTTGATACGGCTTTCAATTTCAACATCAAAAAAACTCATGGTTTTGTAATAATTCACCTTGCCGTCCTGGTATACCTGGTAAAACGTAATCAACTCCTTCCACGGGTCATATAGTTTTTCCTGGGCCGACAAAAATGCAACCAGGGAGCCCAGACCCAGCTGACCGTTAATGGCAAGGTAGCCACCGATAATAAAAACCAGAAACGGCCCTAAATTGACAAACAGATTGGAAACCACTTTAACCAGGTATTTAAAAATACTCCATTTGATACGAATACCCATCAAATGATCCACAATGGAATCATATTTATTGTTCTCAATTTCAAACGCTCCGTTGGCCTGGACTTCATGGATGCCTGAAATGGATTCAACGATTTTGGAAGATAATTTTCTTGAAGTATTTACCCGTTTTTTATTATCCCGGTTTACCCGTTTCTGGAGAATCGGGATAAGATAGAGCATCACCGGATAGATGGAAAAAGAAAGAACAGCCAGAAGCGGATTCAAGATCACCAGATATCCGAAAAAGGCCAAAAGTGTCACGATATTAATCAGGGGAACGGCAACTGCCATGCCCACAAAATTCCCCGGAATCGTCAATTCATTGATCAATGAATTTACAACAGATCCCGGCTGTGTATGTCTGAAAAAATTCAACGGCATGTTCAAAATATGGTGATACAGCTCTTTTCGCATCCCGGCAGTGGCTTTTTCACTGATCTTGGTCTGAATGACATTGATCACCATTTTAAGGACAGAGGCCGAGACAACAGCAGCAAGATAAATCGCGCAATATGTTATCAGCAGATCAATTTTCCGCAGGTTAATGGCGTCATTAACAATGCGCTTCTGCATTTCAAGCGGTACCACACGGATGGCTACCGTAATCAGAATCACGACAACCAGAAGGCTTTGAAGCTTTATATTGCCATCCAGAATCCATGAAGACAGGGTCCGTTTTACAATGGGAATATCAGCGGTCTTCTTTTTATTATCTTCCTGTATATTCACTGCCATTTTACACGTATAAACCCTTTCTTTTCATTTGGAAAACAGATTTATTTGCAATTCACAGAAACTTTACAATCACAAGGGTGATATCATCTTCAAGCGGGAGATCTCCGGTAAAGTTTTTCAGATCCCTGCGGATAGCTTTTTCCAATTCCCGGGCAGATAATACTGCATTCTTTTCAATGAGATCAATGATTCTTTTCTCGCCATACATCTGATTATCGCCATTTCGGCTCTCTTTTATGCCATCGGAATAAATCACCAGAACGCATCCTTTTTCAATACCCGAAAGCTGATTTTCGTATATTTTTGCTGATGCATCAACCCCAAGGGCCATCCCCTTGCCCACCAGTTTCCTGCATTTCCCGGAACTCGGTGTAAAAAAAAGTGCGGGTTCATGACCTGCGCGGATCCATTTCATGTCCCTGGTTTTCAGATCAATTTCCACAAAAAAGGCTGTGGTAAACCGGCCGGTCTCAAAGCTGTCCCGGGTCAGGTGACGGTTCACCGCTTCAATCAACTGAACAGCTCCCGGATATTCCCTGGCGCCATAGTGCAGAAACGCACGAATCGTGGTCATGTGCAGGCCGGCACCCACTCCGTGGCCGGAAGAATCGGTCAGAATAATACCGACCTTATTGTCCGGAAATTGGAAATAATCATAATAATCTCCCCCGACTTCCTCGCAATACATACTGGAACCATACAAATCAAGACCGGGAAAATCAGGTGCCTTGCCCGGCAGCAGATTTTTCTGCACCTCTTTTGCGACACTCAGCCTGGATAAAATCCTGATTCGGTCCCGTAACCCGTGAATCATTTTATTGGTATTGGTGGCAATCACGCCGAATTCATCCCGGGTGGAAACCGGAACCAGCTTTGACAGATCGCCGTTGGTGACCGAATCCAGTACCGTGGTCTCCAGGTTAAAAAGCAGATTCAAATTTTTCGAATATGAATATAAAATATTGATTACCTGTATTAATAAAATAACAATAACAAATAAAATTTCTTTAAAAATAGTTGTTGTCATTGTACCCATCATCAGGTTCATCTGGGTTAAATCCATACCGGCCAGCCAGGCCATATCCCTGGCTATCATCAGCATGATAATGACCATCACCATGACATTGGTCACCAGGGCCACGATAAAGAACTTCCGGGTCAATGGATAAAACCGTTGGGCAGATACCACTCCGCCCGGTGTTTTTGATGAGACCTCAATGACCTGGCGTTCTTTTTCAAGGGACATGTCAATGGCCACAAAAAATCCAAATGATATAAATCCGATAAAAAATACAATCCCGTTCATAAACGGAATGCTGAAATATATATAATTTAAAACAATGATCACCCCACCGGCCAGCAGGACCATTGCATACTCAATAAAAAATTGTCTTTTTGCCTGCTCGATCAGTGGCGATGAATCAACAACCCCCTGAACCACAAAAAACCGGGTCGCAAAAACAACGATGAACCCGATAATGGTCGAAGCCCCCAACATCCCGGGGGGCATTTTTTCCAGAAGCGGTCAGACCTGACCGCCGTAAAAGCTTAATACAAAAGCAGCAAAAAGATAATGCAGAAAAATTCTCATAGATTCATATTCTCCTGGTTCTGAGAAAACAATGTACAACAGCAGGATCAATTAGTGGAAATGATACCATTTCCAATGGTCATAAACCAGGAATAATTTTGTCATCTCAATACAACTCAGGGCTTCTTTGAAAAAGCAGCATCATAAAGCATTCTGCATTTTTCAACACAAGTTTTATCTTGACCTGTTTAGGACAAGATGATATAAAATTCGGATTATTTTCGGAGGAGTGACTGAGTGGCCGAAAGTGGCGGTCTTGAAAACCGTTGAGTCGAGAGGCTCCGTGGGTTCGAATCCTACCTCCTCCGCCATTAAAAAAAAGACACGGAGAAGTGACCGAGCCGGCTGAAGGTGCTCGCCTGCTAAGCGAGTGTACGGGGAAACTTGTACCGAGAGTTCGAATCTCTCCTTCTCCGCCACAAATAATAAAAGCTGCTGTAATTACAGTGGCTTTTCTATTTTTCAAGCAGTTGTTTTCTTGCTTTCAGTTTGGCATCGATCAACTCGCTGTGATTTAAGCCCAGAAGATTGGCAAGCTTGTGAGCAAAGTGATCTTCATGAGCTTCAAGACGGTTGTCCAGCAAAATTATGCGCCAGACAGATTCCATAATACCGATCTTTTGTTCTTCAGAGAAATTCTCATTGATAAAACGCGTATACTGAAACAGATCAACAGACTCTTTGTGTTTTTTATCCCCGTCTGCCAGCAGGGCATCAATTTCCTGCCGGGATATTCCAAAAACAGTGACAAGTGTTTGAGCAAGATGTTCTTTTTCTTCCTGGCTGCACTCGCCGTCTGCATATGCCGCCTCAAGCAGCAGCACAGTCAACGCAAAATGAGCCGTCAGCATATCCTGGTCCGTGAGTTTGGTTTTGCCAGCGCCGCTGCTGATCATTTTTTTAAGTAATTCAAACATGGGGTTTAAAATTGAATGGCCGTGGTAAATATTAAAATATCAATACCGTGATTGGGCTGCTTAAGGGATGCATTGGAATAATGCATGTATCTAAAATTCAAATCGACAAAACCAATTCTGGCACCTGCCCCGATCCGGTCTTCAAACTGCAGGTTGCTGGACAGATTCCGATCGGCAATGCGGTAGTCATCCAGATAGGCACCCCCGATTCCCCCTTCGATATAGGGCCGGATAAAATTGTCTTCATCGCCGAAAAAATAGGCAAACACCGGTGAAATGGCTAGGGCATTGATATCCTGGTTATTATATTCCCAATGGTTGAAGGACAGCTCAAAATATCCGGATGCATAGCCCACCCGGGTTTTAAACCATTTGGCCGGAAAATCTTTTTTTATGCCCACCCGGTATATATCGATATCAGGATCTGCCTGTCCATAGCCGAAGGAAAGTCCATATCCGGACGAATCCGCCATGGCTGTGCCATATATCAGCATCAAACCTGCCATGAAAAGTATTGCTGTTTTTATCATCTTTTTTCCTAATTTAAGGACTGCTGAAGTTTAATTTTGACTGCTGTTTTTTATCACCATACTCTTTTAATTTAACCTGTGGTTTTATTCAAGTAAAACTTGAAATGCATTCAGGGGAAAACATGATTCTAATGCTGTTTTCAACGCAATAATCCTTGACATAAAAGGGAAGGAAGTTTATACCATTCAAAAAAATTATATTAAGGAGTCCATTTTATTTTTATAAAAATGTTTCAATAAAGATGCTTTTAAAACAGACGCTTACAGAAAAGAAAAATATATTTATCACGCAGTGGTTTCAGGCAACAATCAACACATATCCAAAGGAAACCGCACGGGTACTGGGCAAGGATGCAGACCGGTTTGACAACCCTGTCGGATCAGTAACCCGTGAAACGCTTGAAGATGTATTCAACCATATTACAGGGGAATTCACGTCCCAATCCCTTGAAAAAAAGCTGGATCCCATTATCCGGATCCGGGCGGTGCAGTCTTTTTCAGCATCCGAAGCAGTCGCTTTTGTCTTTTCGTTAAAAACAATCGGAGAGCAGCTCCTTGATCAGGACTTGATTATTGAATTTCATCGGCTGGTAGACCAGGTTGCCCTGGCTGCATTCAACCGTTTGATGAAATGCAAAGAAGAAATATTCCTTTTAAAGGCCACTGAGAGTAAACGACGTATTCACAGGGCATTTGAAAGGGCAGGTTTAGTGGCTGAGCTGTCAGAAGAAGAACTTGTCGGCTCTCATAAATCTTAAACAGGTATGCCAAAATTTAGGTTTGCCATACTATAACGAATGAGGTGGTTATAATTATGAATCAAAAGTACTTGATCCCCTTAGCAACTGTTTTTCTGCTGTTTCTAATAGCATACACAGGCGTTGAGGGAGCAGGGCTTCGTGGATTCTTTGGCTATTTTATCCCCTACCTGGCGATCATAGTCTTCCTTGTCGGTTTTGTACGCAAGGTATTGGGTTGGGCAGCCTCTGCGGTTCCATTCCGGATCCCCACAACCTGCGGGCAGCAGAAATCCCTTGCCTGGATAAAACAAAACTCCATTGACAACCCTGATACGTCAGCAGGTGTGTTCATCCGCATGGTTCTTGAAATATTTGCTTTCAGATCCCTGTTCAGAAACACAAAAGCGGCATTTAATAAAAATGCATCCAACAGGATAACTTATTCTTTTGAGATCTTTTTGTGGGCCGGCGCCCTTGCATTTCACTATGCCTTTCTGGTTACCATACTCAGGCATTTCAGATTTTTTACCGCTCCTGTGCCTTCCTGTATCCAGCTGCTTGAAAAAATAGACGGGATTGTCCAGCTAGGATTGCCCGGCATTATGCTCTCCGGTGTGGTTCTGCTCGCGGCAACCCTGTTTTTACTGGCAAGAAGAATATTTGACTCCAAAGTTTCTTATATTTCACAGGCTGCAGACTATTTCCCTTTGTTTTTGATTATCGGGATTGCAGCATCGGGCCTTGCCATGAGATATTTCACTAAAGTTGATATTATCGGCGTTAAAACACTCACCATGGGTATTGTCACCTTCCACTGGACCATTCCGGAAGGGGTTAGCGGTATTTTTTATGCCCACCTGTTTTTAGTATGCGTTCTTTTAGCATATTTCCCTGCCAGCAAACTGATGCATCTGGGGGGTATCTTCCTGAGCCCGACCAGAAATATGGCAAACAATACGCGTGCAAAAAGACATGTTAACCCCTGGAACTATGATGTGGAAACCCATACCTATGAACAGTATGAAGACCACTTCAGAGAAAAAATGATTGAAGCCGGCCTGCCGGTGGATAAGAAGGAGTAATCAATGTCTGACGAAATAACACCCAATGAATTAGTAGATAAAATTGACTATGGCACCAAGTCCAGTGACAAGTCAGGCAATTGGATGCATACAACGAAAAATGTTCAGATCAGGCCGGGCATGTACTGCTATGCTGCCAAACCTGAAAGCGTTGAAACACTCAGCCTTCCCAATGCCAGACCATGGAATCCTCTGGACGAGGACTGGAAACTGCCGGACAACTGGCAGGAAATTGTTTTCCAGGGATTGAAAGACCGTCTGGACCGTTTCAGGACATTCAAGGTTTTCATGGACATCTGTGTCCGCTGCGGCGCCTGTGCCGACAAGTGTCATTTTTTCCTTGGCACCGGGGATCCGAAAAACATGCCGGTCTTAAGGGCCGAGCTGTTAAGAAGTGTCTACAGGAATGACTTTTCAGCCGCTTCCAGAATCTTAAGCAAAATACCGGGCGGTAAGGCGCTGGCCGGAGCACGGCCCATGACCATGGATGTACTCAAGGAATGGTGGTACTATTTTTTCCAGTGCACAGAGTGCCGGCGCTGTTCAGTCTTCTGCCCCTATGGCATTGACACAGCCGAGATCACTATCATGGCCAGGGAAATTTTCAACCTGCTGGGCTTGAATATTGACTGGATTGCCACTCCGGTATCCAATTGTTTCCAGACAGGTAACCATCTGGGTATTCAGCCCCATGCCTTTAAAGACATGCTCGAATTTTTTGTCGAAGATATCGAGGATATTACCGGTGTGGACTGTACACCCCAGTTCCAGAAAAAGGGTGCGGATATTTTATTTATCACCCCTTCCGGCGATGTGTTTGCCGATCCGGGAACCTATACCTGTCAGGGCTATCTGATCCTGTTTCAATATTTGAAGGATAAATACGGCCTGGATGTCACCTGGAGCACTTATGCTTCAGAAGGCGGGAACTTTGGTTTTTTCACCTCCCATGAAACAATGAAACGCTTGAACGCCAAAATGTATGCCGAAGCCAGACGGCTTGGCGTCAAATGGATCCTTGGCGGCGAGTGCGGGCACATGTGGCGGGTCATCCACCAGTACATGGATACAATGAACGGCCCTGCCGATTTCCTTGAAGTGCCGAAAAATCCCATCACAGGGACGGTTTTTGAAAATGCAGCGTCCACCAAGATGGTTCATATCACTGAATTTACCGCTGACTTAATCAAACACGGCAAGCTCGAACTGGATAAGAGCAGAAATGCCAACAGAATCATGACCTACCATGATTCATGCAATACATCCCGGGGTATGGGACTTCTGGACGAGCCAAGATATGTGATCCAGAATTGTGTTGATCAATTCTATGAAATGCCCCCGAATACCATCCGGGAACAGACTTTCTGCTGTGGTTCCGGTTCCGGTCTGAATGCCGGTGAAAACATGGAACTTCGCATGGCCGGCGCCCTTCCCAGGGCCACTGCATTAAAATCAGTTCATGATAAATACAATGTGAACACCCTGGGTACGGTTTGCGCCATTGACAGGGCAGCGCTTTCCACCCTGTGTGAATACTGGGTGCCTGATGTCGAAGTCTGCGGTGTTCATGAACTTGTGGGCAATGCATTGATCCTGCCGGGTGAAAAGAAACGAACTGAAGATTTAAGATTTGAACCGTTACCAGGCGTTGAGGAGGAAGACGATGAATAAAAACATGATCATCACGGGCCTTGTCATTTTTGTTCTGGCCGTGCTTTCACCGTTCTGGTTTAATATTATCACAACAACCCAGGCAGCGCCTGAGCCGGAACTTTCAGAAAAAGCAAAGGCTGCAAAAAAATGCGTCCTTGATAAATATGAAATGAGAGCCAACCATATGTCGCTCTTGGATGAATGGAGAGACTCCGTGGTCAGAAAAGCGGACCGGGTATATAAAGGCGCTAACGGCCATACCTTCGGCATGAGCCTTTCCACCGGTGAAAATTCATGTCTTGGATGTCATGAAGACAAAGCAAAATTTTGTGACAGCTGTCATACCTATGCTTCGGTAGCACCCTATTGCTGGGAATGTCACACAGACCCCAAGGAGATTGAACGATGAAAAAGAGCAGAAGAAGCTTTCTTAAAGTAGCAGGGATTGCTGCCATTGGGTTAGGTGCTGCTCCGGCAATGAACTTTGCTGCATCTGATTCTCATGGTACGGCCCAGGCGGTGAAAAGCAAAAACCATGAAGCCCTGACAGCCCACCGCTGGGGCATGGTCATTGATACCAATAAATTAACACCCGAAGTGGCGGAAAAGGCCATGGAAGCCTGCCACAAAGCGCATAATGTTCCGGATTTTCACAAGGGAGCGGATGAGGATAAATATCCGGATATCCGGCCGGTGAATCTGAAACAGGAAATCAAATGGATCTGGGAAGAACATTTCCATAATGCATTTCCGGACAAAGAGGATGAGTTCCTGGCTGAAAAATACCACGATCTTCCGTTTCTCGTTTTGTGCAACCATTGCAAGGCAGCCCCCTGTACCCAGGCCTGTCCGACCCAGGCGACCTTCAAAAGAGAAGACGGAATCGTTTTAATGGATTACCATCGCTGCATCGGCTGCCGGTTCTGCATGGCAGCCTGCCCGTTCGGATCCAGAAGTTTTAACTTCAGGGATCCCCGTCCCTTTATCGAAGAAATCAACCCCAATTTCCCCACCCGGACCAAAGGTGTGGTGGAAAAATGCAACCTGTGTGCGGAACGGCTGGCCAAAGGAGAACAACCCCATTGCGTGGAAGCCAGTGAAGGTGCCATTGTTGTCGGAGACCTTGAAGATAAAGAATCAGACATCAGGGCTCTGCTGGATGAACATTATACAATTAGACGTAAACAGTCTCTGGGCACCGAGCCATCTGTTTACTACATCATGTAAAAGGAGCGATTATGCTTGAAATAGCTATTAAAGGAAGTAGAAATTACTGGTTATGGATAGGCTTCCTGCTCCTGGTAATAGGAATAGGAGCGGTTACATATCTTGACCAGTGGACAAACGGTCTGATGATAACCGGCATGAGCCGGGATGTATCCTGGGGATTTTACATTGCCAATTTCACCTTTCTTGTGGGTGTTGCCGCAGGAGGGGTTATGGTGGTTATTCCCTATTATCTTCACGATTATGAAAAATTTCACAGGATCACCATTTTAGGAGAATTTTTAGCAGTAGCTTCTCTGGTCATGTGTCTGCTTTTCATTATTGTGGACTTAGGCCAGCCCATAAGAATGCTAAATGTACTTTTGTACCCCACCCCCCACTCCATGTTGTTCTATGACATGATCGTTCTTAACGGTTATCTGTTTTTGAACATTGTGGTTGGCTGGAAGGTGCTGGAAGCGGAAAGAAACCAGGTTGAACCCGAGTGGTGGACAAAACCGCTGGTATATATTTCCATCCCCTTTGCCATTGGTATCCATACGGTAACCGCGTATCTGTACTGCGGTCTTCCCGGCCGCGGCTACTGGCTCACTGCAATTCTGGCACCCCGGTTTCTGGCATCAGCATTTGCGGCAGGCCCTGCTTTTTTAATCATTTTATGTTATCTGATTAAAAAATTCACCAAATTTGATCCGGGCTGGGAGGCCATGCAGACACTCTCTAAAATTGTCTGCTGGGCAATTATTGCCAACCTGTTCTTCTTTTTGTGTGAATGTTTTGTGGTTTACTATTCCAATATTCCGGGACATAAAGCTCACATTTCGTATCTGTTGTTCGGATACCATGGTTATCACGCCCTTGTTCCATGGATGTGGACCGGTTTGATCCTGATGGTGACCGGCGCCGTCTTTTTAATTATTCCAAAACTGAGAAGCAATAAAACCCTGTTGCCGGTCAGTTGCGCCATGATTTTCTTTGGCGCCTGGATTGACAAAGGTCTGGGTATGATCTCAGGCGGGTTTGTTCCCTCTCCATTGCACCATGTCACGGAGTATGCACCCACCGGCAAGGAAATCATGATTACACTGGCTGTGTATGCCACAGGATTCCTTGTATTGACAATCCTTTACAAACTGGCAACCCAGGTAAAAGAAGAGGTCAACGGTTAAAAAATACTGGATTTAAAAAAATCCGGACAAATCGTCAGGGGAACTTCCAATACCGGGAGTTCCCCTGTTTTATTTATTCCTTTGACTGACAAATGGGTGGTCACACGGATATAAAACATATGCCCACAGACATCCGAACCTGTTTTGACAACAGCGATTCATTTTTAACCGCGAAAAAAAATGAACTGCTCATTGCTGTTTATACACAGGACGGATCAGCTGTCCGGCAGGTGCTCTCCCAGGTTCTCGTCCATGCAAACCAGCTTGACGAGTTTAATGAAAACGATGAAAAAACCATCCATCAGATCCTTACCATAGTCAAACGGTTTAAATCCGTCTTTTCCCGTCCGCTGCCCAATCAATCGTCCGCATTACCAGATCAGTTTTCGGTTGGTGAATTGGAGGATGGCAAGTCAGTGACCGGCAGTTGGCCGCCTGATATCGACATTATCTGCGCAGAATTAAAAGCCAACGTTATAAAACAGGTCAGAGCCCGGCGGCACGTTGCTGCACATGTACGTTTTTCCCAGTGGAAACAAAAATTAAACATCAGCGACCAAGCAAGGAATCTCATTTTTAAGACCGCCATGACCTTCCAGTTAACTTCCGGATGCAGCCATTTCTGCCGGCGGTGCAATGAGTGGGCCCTGCCCGGGGTCCGGTCTCATTTCTCATTCAGTGCCGTTCAGGCTATTCTCGATCACATGGCTGCCCAGGGCAATCCCGACATATCCCTGTATGGTGCCTCAGACCCCATGGACTGGGAACATGGAGACAAAACGCTTCTGGATATCCTTGGGCATATCCGATCTCTGCCGATCAAATACAGCCTGTTATCCAAAGTTCCAAAAGGAAAAAAAGAACTGCTCAACAGCCTGGTTAAATCCAATGCCAACCTTTCTGTTTCAGTCACATCAAAAAATAAAAAAAGGATACAAAAATTAGAAGCAGACATCCAGGGCCCCTTGTACAAACAGCATGAGACCGATGATCTGCTCATTCCGGCAGGTCTGGATGAAGATTTTACCACGGTCAAGCCCTCCATCACAGACGGATACGGTACTGAAATTACTCCGGACGGAGCATTTATAATCATCCCCACCTTTACAAGTGCCCTTCACCCTTTTGGTCATCAAAAAATACCCGTCACAAAAAACATCTGCTTTTTCCCGGAGAAAAAGACCGGCCGTCATGCGCTTTTAGTTGATTATTTTAAACCGTTAAAAGGAATGGACCTCCAAAAAAATCCCAGCTGCCTGGATCACCTTCTGGATGTACAGGTGGAATCCATTATTCTGGACAGCGGGAAATATGAACTGACACCACCGGGCATGAGAAGTCTTAAAGAATACTTCTCCATTTTTGACGAGCCGGCAAGGACCCGGCGCAAAAATTTGTCCCTCACTGCCATCAGGCATTTGAAAGCCGAGTATCTTTCCGGAAGGCCATTTAAAAATTTAGACAAGCAGGAAAAAGCCGTCTATCAAAAAAAACTTGCCCATCATATCAATTTTTCCAAAAAAGAATATTGCCTCGAATTAAAGCTGTATGCCATCTCCTTTTTTTTAAATTCTGTCCGTAATTACCGGATAAACCACCCGGAAAAACTAATCATCTTAAAACACCTGATCAAAAAGGAGATGAGCAAAAACCACCGGCAAAAAACCCTATTCAAAAATTATCCGGTCAAAGAGAATATTTTAAATCCCGATATGGATGACTTTCAAATCTTTCGGCACTGCATGATCCTGATTCTAACCAACAGAGAATCAAAAAAAATTTCAGACTTCATTCACACCTTTAAAGCAATGTATGACCCCATCACCGATGCATTTATCAAAGCCTGAAAACAAAGCCTACCAGCAGCAAATCACTTTTAACAATTTTCCATATTCACCGTTTACTTGATCAGAGGCGGTTCAAGAAAATCAAGGTCCGGTTCCCCGACATTTGCCGTTAAATTAGCCAGGGTAATAAAAGAAATCATGGCAATAATCTCTACAATCTGCTGATCATCGAAACCCTGGCTTTTAACATCCAAAAGTTCGCTGTTATCAACTTTTCCATGCTTTTCCAATATTGCCCTTGTGAATCTTAAAATTGCATTATCCTTTGGATTTGCCGATTTCATCTGCCTTGCCTCGATGCACTCCTCTTTTGTAAGAATCCCCCCGTCAACAGCAGTAGAGGTATGCAAGGCGATACAATACGAGCAATCATTAAATTGTGATACAGCAAGGCTAATCAGTTTTCGATACCTTTCAGGCAATTTGTATTCAGGCAGACTTGAATGGAATTGAGCGTACCTCTTCCGGTTCAACCAATTGTAACCGCATTTTTTTTCCTCAATCCCAATTTTTAATTTGATCCTAAATTTTAAACCCAACGGCTTTCAGTTGACGCCCCTTAACAACTATCGATTTCATTCCATTCATTAAACCGAATAGATCTAAAAAAAAATGGCAATTCCCCATACTCTTGGAACGAATAGATACCCATGTTTTCCATTTACCATGATATTTTCATGCCAGGCATGGAAAACAAACCAGATCCCGGCCCTGTCCGGACTCAAATTGATGGATTAAGTCAGGAAAGATGTTACAGGGTTCTTTCTTCTGTAATGATTTCATAGCAAGGGGAAAATAGTTTGTCAATCAGGGAAAACCTGGTTTTCAAGGAATGCCAATGGCTTGTGTTATCTGCCCATCCCAGTCTTTCCTATTCTTTTTAAAAACCAAAACCATTCCCTAAACCTGTGTATAATAGCCCTCCCATTCTTCCTGAATTTATCTTGACATTCATTTGAATTCAGTATATTATGCAGAGTTTTTAAAATTGCGAAACGTATTGAAATGATAAGGAGAGTTTAAACATGTACGCAGTTATCAGAACCGGCGGAAAACAATATAAGGTTCAAGAAGAACAGATCCTGAAAGTGGAAAAACTTGACGGAACCGAAGGTTCTCAAATTGAATTTGATGACGTTCTCATGGTATCGGATGGTGAAACCATTACCCTTGGAACCCCTGTCGTTGAAAACGCCTCCGTCAAAGCTCATGTCCTTGAGCAGGGAAGAGGAAAAAAACAATTGGTTTTCAAGTATAAACGTCGGAAGGGCTATCGCAAAATGAGAGGCCACAGACAATGTTTTACTGAAATAAAAATAGATTCCATTACAGCCTGAAATCTTAAAAGGCTTGATTACTAAGGAGATATTCAAAAATGTCACATAAAAAAGCAGCCGGTAGTTCAAAAAATGGTCGCGATTCAAACGCCCAGCGGCGCGGTGTTAAAAAATTCGGCGGAGAAGCTGTTGTTGCCGGGAATATCATTGTCAGACAGGTGGGAACCAAGATTCATCCTGGAAACAATGTCGGCATGGGAAAAGACTATACTCTTTTTGCAAAAATTGATGGTGTTGTTGCCTATGAAAGAAAAGGCCGGGACAGGAAAAAAGTCAGCGTTTATGAAGCGTGAAATTTGTAGATGAAGCAATTATCACCGTCAAATCGGGGGATGGCGGCTCCGGATGTACCAGTTTTCGAAGGGAACGGTATATTGAGCGGGGCGGACCTGACGGTGGAGACGGCGGCGACGGCGGCCATGTTATACTGAAAGCGGACCCCGGGAAACGGACGCTTTACGATTACCGCCGTCAAAAATTGCTCAAAGCCAAAAACGGCGCGCCCGGCCAGGGCAGGCAGAAACATGGCAAAAACGGTTCAAGCATTACCTTATCCCTTCCCTGCGGGACCATCGTTTCCAATGCAGACACCCATGAAATCATAGTTGATTTAACCCGCAAACATCAGGATTATATCATCGCAAGAGGCGGCCAGGGCGGCCGGGGGAACAAACGGTTTGCCACATCCACCAACCGGGCACCACGTCACCACCAGCCCGGAATGCCCGGCGTTGAACTTAAGCTTAAACTGGAACTCAAACTGCTGGCAGATGTTGGTCTTGTCGGCCTGCCAAATGCCGGAAAATCGACCCTGATCAGTGCGATATCTGCGGCCCGGCCTAAAATAGCCGATTACCCGTTTACCACATTAACGCCCAATCTTGGCATGGTTGAGCCATCGTTCGGCGAACCCTTTGCCGTGGCAGATATTCCCGGGCTGATTGAAGGAGCCCACCAGGGAACCGGTCTTGGCATCAGCTTTTTAAAACATATTGAAAGGACCGGCATTCTGGTGCATCTGATTGATGTCTCCCTGATTGATCCGGATCGTCCCCTGCACGCATTCAACCTGATCAATAATGAGCTTTGCCAATACAGCGAGACCCTGTCAAAAAAAACCCAGATTGTAGTACTCAATAAGATTGATCTGTCAGATACCACGGAACAAATTTCAGCATTTAAAACCGCAGCACAGGATTTGCAGGTTTTTGAAATTTCCGCAGCCACGACCCAGGGGGTCAAAGAACTGGTAAACCATTTATCAGCCACCTTATTGGAAAGAAGGGACAAATGAAGATCGGCCTGTTTGGCGGAACCTTCAACCCGGTCCACAACGGGCATATCCATATCTGCCTGCATGTATTAAAGGAATTCGGCCTTGACAAAATCTTTTTTATTCCATCTGCCAGCCCACCCCATAAACCAGATACCAACCTGGCGTCTGCCGATGACCGCTTTGAGATGGTTAAAACAAGTTTAGCACCATATCCGCACCTTAGCGTTTCAGACAGGGAACTTATCCGGGAAGGCCCGTCTTACACCATTGATACGATTCATTCTTTCAAGCGGGCCTATCACGTAAAAACACAATTTTTCCTGTTAATGGGTTCTGATGCTTTTCTGGACATCACGACCTGGAAAAAACCCGATGAATTTTTTGATATAGTTAACATCATCATCATGCTGCGGGGTGACTGGAAAGACACCAGGGAAATCAGCTCTTTTATTGACGAAAACATCTCAAAAGGATATTGCTATAACAGTTGCGGCAATACTTTTTCTCACAAGACCAAACAGGAAATTTTCATCTGCAGAGTCCCAAGGATCGATATTTCTTCCACAAAAATCCGTGAGCGGGTACACCAAAACCAGTCCATCCATGACCTTGTTCCAGACAGTGTTGCCCGGATGATTAAACAAAAGGAATTATATACATGAACACATCTGCTGTTCCAGAACACACACTGGAAACCTATCTTGCCCCGGCATTCAAACGCAAAGCCGTATCAATTGAGGCGATTGATGTCAGGGAGCTGACCTCGTATACCGACACCATCGTCATCATTGAAGGAACCTCCCGTCGCCAGGTCTCTTCCATGGCAGAATACATTGTAAAAGAACTTAAAACAAAAAAAATCAACGCTCTTGGTAAAGAGGGTATTAGAGACGGAGAATGGGCACTGCTGGATTACGGTGATGTGATTATTCATGTGTTTGAGCCTGATGCAAAATCTTTTTTCAACCTTGAAGGATTGTGGGCAGACGCACCCCGGATCGATCTTTCCCAATTAAAACAACACTATGGATTCCAGGAGGAGAGTCATGAATAAAAATCCTGTTCATATTCTGATGATTCTTGACGGCTGGGGAATCAATGATGATACGAACGGCAATGCTTTTGCCCAGGCGGACACGCCGTTTTTAGATGGACTTCTTGCGGATTTTCCAAGCTGCCGCCTGAATTGTTCGGGCCTGGCTGTTGGGCTTCCGGAAGGCACCATGGGCAACTCTGAAGTCGGCCATATGAATATTGGCGCCGGACGGGTGGTTCCCCAGGATTTTGTTCGAATCAATACAGCCATAAAAGATGGTTCTTTTTTTAGCAACACTGCACTGACCCGGGCCATGGACACCGTTAAAACCACGAAAAAAAGCCTTCATTTAATGGGGCTTTTGTCGGACGGCGGAGTACACAGCCACATTTCACATTTGTTTTCACTCATCCGGATGGCCAAAGACAACGGCATAGACAATCTGTTTATCCACCCTATTCTTGACGGCAGGGATACGCCGCCCAAAAGCGGGATAACCTATCTAAAGCAGCTGGAAGATTTTTTAGCCGAACTTGAGTACGGCAGCGTCGCTTCTGTTGTCGGCCGTTACTGGGCCATGGACCGGGATACCCGGTGGGACCGGGTTCAACGTGCCTTTGACCTGTATACAAGGGCTGAAGGCACTTTTTCTGATTCCGCCCAAACCGCCATTGCCCGGTCGTATGAAAACGGAAAAACGGATGAATTTGTCGAGCCTGTCTGCCTGGTGGACAAAACAGCACATCCTTCCGGCTTGATTGGTGACGGAGATGCGGTTGTCTTTTTTAATTTCAGGGCGGATCGTGCAAAAGAGATTACCAGAGCCTTTACCCAGAAAGATTTCACCGAATTTGGCCGAAAAAGTCAGGTAAATCTTTCACACTTTGTCACCATGACTCAGTATGATGATACCTTTGACCTGCCGGCTGCCTTTGGTCCGCAGCATCTGGATAATATTCTGGGAGACGTTTTAAGCAGACACAGGATCTCTCAACTGCGTATCGCTGAGACTGAAAAATATGCCCATGTGACTTACTTTTTCAATGGGGGTGATGAAACCGTCTTTGACCTTGAAAAAAGAATCCTGATCCCCTCTCCCCGGGATGTGGCCACCTATGATGAAAAACCTGAAATGAGTGCCGTACAGGTCACGGATACGGTATGTGAAAAAATACAATCAAACGAATTTCAATTTATTCTTCTTAATTTTGCCAACATGGATATGGTCGGTCATTCAGGGATTATAGATGCCGCTGTCCAGGCATGCGAAACTGTTGACACCTGTGTCAACCGGGTGGTCAACGCCATCTGGAAAACCGGAGGAACCGCCTTGATAACCGCTGATCACGGCAATTGCGAGCAAATGATTGCAAAAGACGGAACCCCGCACACGGCCCATACCCTGAACCCGGTCAGACTTATCCTGGCCGGAAATCAATTCAAAGATATCCCCATACGAAACGGTATCCTTGGGGATATTGCCCCCACTATACTTAAAATTATGGGAATTGATCAACCCGCTGAAATGACGGGAGTTTCCTTGATATGAACATGGACTATATCATTGAAGACTATATCACCGGACAGCCGGTAAGAAATATAGGCCCTGAGGCCAGCCGACAGGTCTTTGAAAAATTTCTGGTTGAAGAAAAAGGATACTTGAAAACAGATATTCGCGTGTCGGAACCGTTGACAGTCCAATTCAAAGGGGAAGACTATGTGTCATCCATTGACCTGATCGTCCATGTTGACGGCAGAGCTGTGATGGCCGTCACCTGTGTGGCCGGCTCCATTGGATCTTATGAGAGAGAAATTCTTGCCGGTGCCCGGCTGGTGTATGCGTACCAGATCCCGTTTGCCGTGTCCACGGATGCCGTCAACGCGGTGATCATGGATACACACACCGGCAAAACCGTGGGCAACGGTCTTTTGGCTGTTCCATCAAAACAGATGATGACAGACAAGATTGAAACGATCGGATTCCCGGTGTTTGATGAAAACAGACGGGAACGGGAAATGATTATCTATCGATCGTTTAACCTTGAAAGAGTGAATATTTAAATTTAAGCCCTGGAAATTGATTTATCGCAGAATCTGCACACTGCAGCCCGTTTTTTAATAATTTCAGCACAATACGGGCATTCCCGCGTAAAATGCCGTTCGTGAAGGTCCTCAACAGCCTTCCGGGCGGCCTGCTGAAGGACCGGAGAGGGGAATTTATGGTTGATCAGATGTTCGGTGGCTTCACTTCCGCCCAGCTCTCCAACCATTTCCACGGCTTTGAGCCTGGCCTTTGGCGGAATTTTGGGATTCAGGCAGATTTTTAAAATCTCATCCCAGTCCTTTGACATATAATAATCAGTTAAAATGGAAAAGGTCTGTTTTGCAAGCTCTCTTTCGGCTTCCTGCCGGATCAGCACTTCATCATCCAGTTTTCCGCCCTGGGCGCCCATGGGGCTGAACACCGGCATATACTCAAAATTGGTTTGCCCGGGCTCTACATAGCACCTGAAAGAGGCCTGGGCCTCCATGGTCTCCCCCAACTGATCCCAGCCGTTTTTATAGCTGGAACACTCGTCGTTAAAACAGACAAACAAGTAGGGGGTGCCCCAACCAAGTCCATCACTGAAATTGATGGGCGGCACCTCCCACAGGGTCATATCCGTGTTGCAATGCGGACAAAGAGGTTTATCCATCCCTAAATATTTTTCAAGCAGTTCTTCTTTTGTTTCAAACGCCATTATATCTTTCTCCTTTGGTAATCTGACGGTTTCAGATTACCAAAGTAAGCAGTATGATCCTGTTGTCAATCACACCAGGATAACAATCCCCAGCACGCATTAAACCCCGGCCGGGTCCGGGCGATTTAATTCAAACCGGCCCGATCTTATCCGATAAGGGCCAGCACTTCACCCTTGGCCACTGAATCGCCTGAGTTGAAATTAATGGCTTTGATTACACCGCTCGCAGGGGCCGGCAGTGAATTTTCCATTTTCATGGCTTCAATGACCACCACAGTATCTCCCTTTTCTACGGAATCCCCCACATTTTTTTCATATTTGATGACCATCCCGGGCATGGGTGCCGCCAGTGGAGTTCCTTCAACAGCAGCCGCCGGTGCCGGAGCAGCTGCTTTTTTGGGTGCAGGTGCAGGTGCAGCCGGTGCGGGTGCCGGGGCAACAGGAGCCGGATTCGCAGGAACGGGATTCACAGGAGCCGGAGCAGCATAGCTGATCACCGGTGCCCCCCCGACTTCATCCACGCCAACCTCAAAATATTCACCTTCAACAAAAACATTAAAGGTCCTTGCATATTCACTCTTTTCAGGCCGGTTGGCTAATGTTGATTTCTCGATCAATTCACCCTTTTTAGCCTTGGAAATCATCTCTTTTTGTCTGGCAACATCTTCCAGTGTGATGGGTTTCAGGCTGTCGGGCACCTGCTCTTTTCCATATTTCTGCATGAGATATTTTTTACCGGTCACAGGAAAAAGAGCATACAAAATCAGATCTTCATCATCAACCGCCAGACTGCCGATCTCCTGCTTGGCTTTTTCAAGTTCCGGTTCGAGTACTTCCGCCGGACGGCAGTTAATGGGTTCTTCTCCTCTTTCATAGCCTTTCAATGCTTTTTTCTGAACATCAGGATCGATTGGGACGCTGGTTTTGCCGTACAGGCCATAGCATAAATCCTTTACCTGGGCAGTTACCATTTTATAGCGCTCTTCCGGTGTATCAAAAAGAACATTGTTCACGGTCTGGGTACCGACAATCTGGCTGGTGGG
>JBNKNP010000132.1:0-7499 GCA_050293905.1 Desulfobacteraceae bacterium
CACGACGTGACCCGTATGAGTTGAACTCCCATGGTTTAACCTGGTTTTTAATCAGATATTTTCCTGCCGGGTAATCAACAGGGATGGCACCGGCCGGAGAGATATGATCTGTGGTGACCGAATCCCCCAGCACCAGTAAAGCCCTTGCATTTTTAATCTCAGACACTTTTGGCGGTTCAGGGGAAAAACTTTCAAAAAAGGGCGGATTTTTAATGTAGGTGGAATCCGGATCAAACGCAAAGGTGGTACTTTCTTTGATCTTGAGTTCCTGCCAGAGCTTGTCTCCTTTAAAAATATGGGAATACTGGTCTTTGAAAAATCGTTCATGTACGTAGGTTTGAACGAACTCGTTGATCTGATCGGCCTCAGGCCAGATATCTTTCATGAAAACCGGTCGATCCTGGCTGGAAAATCCCAAAGGGTCTGTTTCAAGGTTAATATCCATTTTTCCTGCTATGGCGTACATGACAACCAGGATGGGGGACATCAGATAATTGCCTTTGACAGCCTGATGAATTCTGGCTTCAAAATTCCGGTTTCCGGATAGAACAGACATGACATCCAGATCATGTTTTTTAATCGATTCTTCGATGAACGGATCCAAAGGCCCTGAGTTTCCAATGCATGTCATGCATCCGAATCCGGTATTGTTAAAGCCAAGCTGTTCAAAATATGTCATTAGTCCTGAATTGTTCAGATAATCCAGAACCACCCGGGAACCCGGAGACAGGGATGTTTTTACATACCAGGGGATACAAAGACCTTTTTCAGCGGCATTTTTTGCAGCCAGGCCGGCCCCGATCATGGTATAAGGGTTGGATGTATTGGTGCAAGAGGTGATGGCGGCAATGACCACACTGCCGTTTGTCAGGGCATGTTCACGGCCGTCGGGATTGATGGTGATCTTTTCTCTTTGTTCAAGATTGAATGTATCTTCGGTCCTTTTTTTGACTTCTGACAGGCTGATGCGGTCCTGGGGCCTTGAAGGACCGGCCACCGATGGTTTTATCAAGGAAAGATCCACATCGATTTTTTTCGAAAATCTAATGTCGCCGGTATAGGTGTTAAAAAGATTGCAGGTTTTGCAATAAGCTTCAACCCGGGCGGCAACTTCAGGCCGGTTGGTTTTTTTAAGATAGGTCAGGGTATGTTCATCAACCGGGAAAAATCCTGCAGTAGCGCCATATTCCGGGGACATATTCGATATGGTGGCCCGGTCAGGGAGAGTCAGGTATTTTAACCCTTCCCCGGTGTACTCCACTATTTTTTCCACCACGTTTTCTTTTCTTAATAATTGGGTGACATGAAGAGCAATGTCCGTGGAGGTGATTTCTTTTCTGGGTCTGCCGATAAAATTTACACCAATGATCCGGGGAAGATTCATATAATACGGCTGGCCCAGCATGACAGCCTCGGCTTCAATGCCGCCGACTCCCCAGCCCAGGACACTGAGTGCATTGATCATGGTGGTATGGGAATCGGTTCCCACCAGTGTGTCCGGAAACGCCTGGAGACCCTCCGGCGTCCGGCGGGTGGCAACGACCTGGGCCAGGTATTCTAAATTAACCTGGTGACAGATACCGGATTCAGGCGGCACTACCCTGAAATTGTCAAAGCTTTTCTGGGCCCATTTTAACAATTGATAGCGCTCTTTGTTTCGTTCATATTCTTTTTGAGCATTTAAAAAGAATGAATTTTTTTCCTTAAAATGATCCACCTGGATGGAATGATCAATAACCAGATCAACCGGAACCAGGGGATTGATTTTTTCCGGGTTTTTACCTGCAGCGTTAACGGCATCCCGCATGGCGGCGAAATCGACGACAGCCGGAACCCCTGTAAAATCCTGCATCAAAACCCTTGACGGATAAAAAGCCACCAGCTCGGACGGCTGGTCTGCGGTTCCGTAAAAATTGGCTGCAGAAAGTATATTTTCCCAGGTGATAGTGGTGCCGGCCATGTTTCTGGCCATGTTTTCTATAAACACACGCGCGGCAAATGGAATTGAACTGATGTCGGCCAGCCCTCTTTTTTCAAGCAGGCTGATATTATGGATAATATATTCCTGCCCCTCCAAAGTAACACGTTCTTTTAGCACAGAATCTGTCATGTGTTCTCTCCTTTGGCTGGCTGCCCGGGGATGGGGTTAATCGAGCATCAGGCCGGATCGTCTTCTTGATGAGATATTTCGTCCCAGGGTCCATCCGATAAGAAGGGTGATAACACCGGCTGCGAACCATTTAATCATCCCTGTTTTAAATACATTTTTATTCTTTTTTTTCAGTATATCAAGGTTGGCGGCAAGGGTGTGGTTCGTTTCTTTAAGTGTCTTGTTTTCCGCCACAATATCCTGGATGTTTTTGGAATTTTGAATCAGGGTGTTGTATTTGGTTTTAATTTCGGACAACGAACGGGTCAGTGTCTTATTTTTATTTTCTGCTGCTTTTAAAGCAGCATCAAGTGATTGAATCTTTCTGATATTTTCATCTTCTGAAGAACTCAATTGATTTTTAAGCGCCTGCTGTGCAGATTCCATGTTGGATATTTTGTCTTCCAGGTTTTTTTTCTCTTTTTCCAGTTGGTTGACAATTAAGGCGTTGGGCATATCGAAAATAATGAATTTTTTATCCACCCAGCCGATTTCCCTGGTTTGAAGCTGGACTTTATAAAAACCGTTCTGCTCATCGAGAATGGTGAGCGGTGTGTTGCTCTTTAAGGTTTTGACCACGGAATAAGACGCACCGGGACCCTCCCTGAAGGTCAGTAACAGCATATCGGAAACATATCCGGTTTTAGCCATCAAAAGTTGTGGGACGATGCAGATGGTTACTAAGCACATGATTAGACAAAAGAGAAATTTTTTCATATTTTACTGCCTCCGCAAGTTTTTTAGTTTCAATACCAATCCCTGGGTTATTTTACAATAAAAAAGTCTTGCCAAGTCATGTCGAACAAGAGTATCACTTCATTATAAAGGGTGTTTTTGTTATTTGAACTCAGGTGGGAATGGACCAGTCATCTTATAAAAAGTTATGTATTGCCAATATACTCAATGGTGTGGTTGAAGGCCTTTCAAAGTATTCCCGACCCACAAAGGTGGCCTTTATTTATGCGGCAAACCAAAATGATCCACTCCATATCTTTGACCCCCAGAATGTCTTAAGGGGTCACGAACCCAAGCTCAAAGAAGTTTATTTCGATAACAGGAAACAATGGATTAAAAACATCGTTGAAAAAATCAAGAAGCAGCCAAAAGGATATATTGCCGCTGAAAATGATCTGGAATTAGACGGCCTTATTTCATATGGCGGGTGTGCATCTGATTTTTTTTATCAGATGTGGTTAACGGAGCATCATCCGGACATGTGCTCCATTCATCCCACTGAACGATGGCTGGAGCAGGCAGCCAATCTTCTGGCCCAGGATTTTAATTCACAGAATGCAGCCATTAATTCTTCTGATTATGTATTAAAAAATTATTCTCTCCAGGCGATTTCAGACTATATCGTGGATGAACGGGGCAATAATCTCTGGTTTGACAGCAAGATTATGATTTCCCCCATACTCAATGATATTTTAAGAATTTCCCGGACAAGGGAGGAGGGCGCCTGGGCAAGGGGAACGCTCATATTTACAGATCCAAAGCGTCTTAAGGACATTTCTTTTATCACCAAAATTCAACGGCATGAAAGACCCTTGATCAGCAATGCCAAACATATCAGAAAATTATTGCTGGCCGTTGAAAATTCAGATCGTAAACTGATATCCGACAGCTGTACCATTGTCGGTATTACGGACAGCGAAATTCCGGATTATGCCATTGCTGCAGACTTCATGGGTGATTACGGCTTTTTAAAATTGGGCAATGAAAAAATTGCCTCTTTTTTTGACGGCAGTTTTCATTCAAGTACCCGTGAAGCGAAAATGGTTGAACTGGAAGAAATTCTTCTGGATTCCCCGTTGGACACGGAAACCTCCACACGATTGTTCCAGTTAATTTCAACGCTGGTTCATCATGCCGGTGACCATCGCCACGGCTGTACCCTGGTGGTGGATCTCAATGAACATCCGGTCGTTTTGTCGGGTCATGTGCTTGAGCCTTCCTTGAGCCTGCTGGAAACAAGGAACATGAACCTGGTCTGTTCCCTGCTGAAAATTGACGGTGCAGTTCATATCACTGCAGATCTAAAGGTCGTGGGTTTCGGCTGTCTTCTGGACGGACGCGCCATTCCCTGGGAAGATATGGCACGCGGCGCCCGGTATAATTCTGCTTTGCGGTTTTCCGCCGAGCACAGCAAGGTCGTTGTGGTGGTGGTATCATCAGACCGGCCGGTATCTATTATTTACAACGGTATTGAACTCAATTCCTCTGTCTACTGGCGGCCGGTCTATCCGTACACCCCTGAATCAGTCAGTATGGAAAAATATTTAAATGGAGTTTTGTTATGACAAAGGACAGCGGCCATTCTCACGCGCACAGCCATGCAGATCAACTGACGCTGGAACAGAAACTTGAAAAACTTGTCAGCCACTGGATCGATCACAACGACAGTCATAAAGAGACGTTTCATACCTGGGCTGCCAGGGCAGAAAACAAAGGCCTGACAGTTGTGGCAAAAAAAATTGAAGAAGCAGCAACTGTTTCAGACCAGGTGACAGCGCTTTTGAAGCAGGCCCTGACAGAGCTCACAAAATGATCCAAATTTACAAAATGACCGAACATGTAAAATAATTTCAGATCCACAGCCATCCGGATGAAAAAAAAAAAATATACCACGAGAACGCTTGCCGGCCAGCGCTTGATGCTGGGGTTCAACGGCACAGTGCTCAATGATGATTTAAAATACATTATTGATGATCTCAAGGCCGGGGGTATTATCCTGTTTCAACGCAATATTGAGAGCCCTGAACAGCTGAAGGCTCTCTGTCATGACAGTCAGGCTTATGCCAAAGCGTGTGGTGGCCTGCCGTTGATTATTTCAGTGGACCAGGAGGGCGGCACGGTTGCACGCCTTAAAAAGGGGTTTACCCGGTTTGAAGGTAACCCGGCCATTCACACCAAAGAAGAGGCTCAGCGTTTTGCTTCCATTACCGCAGATGAATTGCGGACTGTCGGTATTAATATGAATCTTGCCCCGGTACTGGATATTGCCCCGGATGGAGTGGACAGTATCATGAAAGACCGGGTCTTTAAAGGTGGCGCTTCAACGGTTTCAACGCTTGGGATTAAAATTATTCAGACTCTTCAGGGCAGAGGGATCATGGCCGTGGCCAAGCATTTCCCGGGTATCGGCAGAACGGTGCTGGACTCACATTTTCATCTTCCCACCCTGGATGTTTCTCTTGAAACACTCGAACAGTCAGATCTGGTTCCTTTTGTGGACGCTTTGAACACTGATGTGTCAGGCATGATGCTTTCGCATATTTTTTATCCCCAACTGGACCAGCACTGGCAGGCCAGCCTTTCCCCTGTGATTGCCAATGATCTGCTGCGAGCAAAGCTTGGCTATGACGGACTGGTGATGACGGACGACCTGGATATGAAAGCAATTGGTCATGATATGAAAACCTGTATCAGGCAGATTCTGCTGGCTGATATTGATATGGCGCTGATCTGTCACAAGGGGCCCAATATCGACATCGCCGTCAATGAAATCCTTCATCAATTAGAAGCCGATTCAGACCTGTATGACAGAGGACAAAAGTCAGTAGAACGGATTGTTAATTTTAAAAGAAAATATCTGGACAACTATTATTAAAAAAAAATCAATCGATCCGTGTTCTTGAAAACACATCATGGTCAAGACGACTGAGCTGACCCTGTTGAATCATGGCAAATCCCCTGGCCGCTATCATGGCTGCATTATCCCCGCAAAGCGAAACCGGTGGTGAAAAAACAGATATTCCTTTTGATTTTGCCTGAGCGGATAAATATTCAACAAAAGTCCGATTGGCGGAAACACCTCCGGAAACACCGATTCTGCAACAGTTCCGGGCCTGGGCCGCAAGGATCAGTTTATGTGACAAAACATCAATGACTGCCTGCTGAAATGAGGCGGCCACCTGGGATTTTTCATCCATACTTGCGATATTGTTGTCATGAATATACCGGGCCACGGATGATTTAATACCGGAAAAACTGAAATCAAAGCTGTCTTTTTCAAGCATCGGCCTTGGAAATGAGATTGTATCAGGGCTTTTTGTCCTGGCGAGCTTTTCGATAACAGGGCCTCCGGGATACCCAAGTCCCAGCATTTTGGCCACTTTGTCAAAGGCCTCACCCGCTGCATCATCCCGGGTCTGTCCCATGAGTTCAAACTGATCTTTAGTTGTAACACAATAAATATTGGTGTGTCCGCCGGAAACAACAAGTGAAATAAAGGGCAGGGAAGGGGCCGGGTCTGCCAAAAACAGGGAATAAATATGGGCTTCAAGATGATTAACCCCTGCAAAGGGAAGGCGCTTTGCCCAGGCAAATGATTTGGCGAAATTATATCCCACCAGCAGCGCCCCGATTAAACCGGGGCCCCTTGTGGCGGCAACACCGTCAATATCATCCAGACGGATGCAGGCTTTGCTGACAGCCTCATCCACTACCGGACGGATGGCCTCGATGTGCATGCGTGATGCCAGTTCCGGTACCACACCGCCATACTTGTGGTGGACATCTATCTGGGAAGCAACAACAGAGGAAAGAATGCGTGATCCGTCTTCAACAACAGCGGCGGCGGTTTCATCGCAGGAAGATTCAATCCCGAGAACAATCATTACAGACGGACTGGATCAGACCCACTGGGTCTGGATTTCATCATTTTCCCTGGACTCAATTTCTCCGATGAAATAGGCTTTTTCATCCATGGCGCCAAGCCGGTCCATGACTTCCTGGGCTGAATCATCGGGCACAACAATCACCATGCCGATACCATTGTTGAATGTGCGCTGCATTTCTGTATCCGGCACATGTCCTTCTTTCTGAAGAATGCTGAATATCGGTGGGGGCTGCCATGCGTCTTTGTGGATGATGGCTTTACAGGCTTCGGGAATGACGCGGATGATATTTTCATCAATCCCGCCGCCGGTGATGTGCACCAGACCGTGAACCGGAAGATCCCGCAGCAGGCTTAAGATAGTAGGTACATATATGGTGGTGGGTCTTAACAGTTCTTCACCCAGAGTGCTGTCAAGTTCATTCAGTTTGGTATCAACCTTGTATCCGCACTTTTCAAAAAATATTTTTCTGACCAGGGAAAAGCCATTTGAGTGAATTCCGCTGGAAGCAATACCGATCAGTTTGTGGCCGTTTCTGATATAGGAACCGTCAATAATTTTATCATTGTCCACAAGACCTACGCTGAATCCGGACAGATCGTATTCTCCGGGCTGATAAAGACCCGGCATCTCGGCTGTTTCACCGCCGATCAGGGCGCATCCGGCCTGGTTGCAGCCATTGGCAATGCCGACGACGATTTTTTCTGCTACGCTGTTGTCCAGTTTTCCCA
>JBNKNP010000133.1:0-4611 GCA_050293905.1 Desulfobacteraceae bacterium
CTTGATTATGCCAGAAACCGGATACAGGGACGCTCGATAACTACGGGCAAAGACCCTGTATCAAAAAATGTTCCGATCATTGAGCATCCGGATGTCAAACGGCAGCTTTTGAACATGAAAGTCTACACCGAAGGAATGCGCTCAGCCATCTATTATTACGGCAAATGCCTGGATCTTGTCCACACCACGGATGATGAACAGCTAAAAGCCAATACAGCCGCGCTCATTGAAGTGCTGACCCCGATTGTCAAAGGCTATATCACGGACAAAGCCCTGGAAGTCTGTTCCCACGGTATCCAGGTCTACGGCGGGTATGGCTACATACGTGAATTTCCCATGGAACAGCTCATGCGGGACTGCAGGATATTTATGATTTATGAAGGGACTAACGGCATCCAGGCCATTGACCTGATCGGCAGAAAACTCATGATGAACAGCGGGAAGAGTTTTTCCTATTTTATTGACCGGATAAAACAGACCATTGATGAGGCAAAGACAATATCTTTGCTCACCCCACTGGCTGAACAGGTATCTGATGCCGTATCCCGGTTTGAATCCCTGGCACTGGAAATGGCCCAGCGGATGATGTCTGAAAATAAAGCCAATGCATTTTCTTTTGCCCATCCCTTTCTTGAGGTGGCAGGTGACATCACTTTTGCCTGGATGCATCTTTGGCGGGCAGCCGTTGCCGTTCCCAAGCTTGAAAAGAAAGCCGGCAGTCTGGACAAAGCGATTATCATTGAAAAAGCAACCAAAAACAAGGATGCTGCATTTTATGCCGGCCAGCTGGAATCGGCAAGATTTTATATTTTGACCCTTCTTCCGGCAACGATTGGAAAAATACAGGCCATACAGACAGGTGCCACCTGTGTTGAGGATATGGTTGAGGCATCATTCGGTTCAAAATGAAAACATTTTTTTATTAATCAGGAGGAAGATCATGTTGGATTATTTTAAAAAAACGCTGCTGACCGGTGTGGGGCTGGCGTTGCGGTCTAAAAATGAAATTGAGGAATTGGCAAAGGATTTTGCAGAAAAGTCTAAAATGGACCAGGAAGAAGCCAAAATATTTTTAAAAGAATGCCAGGAAAAATATGAAGAGGCAAAAACCGGGTTTGATCAAAGGGTGGAAAAAACCATTGAAAAAGTTCTTCAGAAACTGGACCTGCCGTCCCGGTCGGATATTAAACAGCTCAATGAGCGGATCGATATGCTGGCAAAAAAATTGTCTGAAAAAAAATAAGCCTGTTTCACAAGGTCTGCTATGCTCAGTATTAAAAATATCGGCAGGGTATCCAAGCGCTACCGTAACCTGATCCGTTACAGACAGATCATCGGCATCATTCTAAAGTACGGGTTTGAGAACATCCTTGATGCCATGAATATTGATCAGTATATTGAATCCGGCCTTCAATTGATCCCATTTGTCAAACCCCATGAAAAGGTTGAGCGGTATTCAAGGAACCGGCGAATCCGGATGGCGCTTGAAGAACTGGGACCCACATTCATCAAAATGGGACAGGTGCTTTCTTCACGTCCGGATTTAATTCCAGTAGACCTGCTCAACGAATTGACCGTGCTGCAGAACCATGTGCCGGCCTTTGAATTTGACCAGGTTCAATCCATTATTGAATCTGAATTCGGCATGCCCCATACCCGGATTTTTGATTCCCTTGAAAAAAAGCCCTTTGCCAGTGCGTCCATCGGCCAGGTTCACCGGGCAACGCTTCCAACCGGCGAACATGTAGCTGTAAAAGTGCAGCGGCCCGGCATCCGGAAAATCATTGAAACCGACCTTGAAATCATTCTCCATCTGGCATCGATCATGGAGAATAACATTAAAGAAGCCGCCTTTTTCAAACCTGTGAAAATTGTTGAAGAATTTTCAAAAACCCTTGAAAAAGAACTGGATTACACGATTGAAGCCGCCAATATGGAACAGATGGCCGAACAATTCAAGGCAGATAAAACCATTCTTATCCCGGCCGTGTATACTGACCAGTCCAGTCCCCGCGTGCTGACCATGGAATATATCCAGGGAATAAAAGCAGATGATATCCATGCGCTGGAATCGACAGGGCTTGACAGGAAAAAAATCATCTGCCGGGGGGCTGATTTTATTATGAGACAGGTCTTTGAATTCGGCTTTTTCCATGCAGACCCCCATCCGGGAAATCTCTTTGTGTTAAACGATAACCGGATCTGCCTGGTGGATTTCGGCATGACCGGGTTTGTGGACCAGGCCACCCGGGAAACCTTTGTTGATCTGATTCATTCCATTGCCACACAGGATTTAAGGCAGACGGCCCGGCTTTTATGCGATGTGGCTGAATATGATACCCTGCCTGATCTTGCCCGTCTTGAGAAGGATTTGTCTTTATTTGTCACGGTTCATCTTTCAAAGGTATTAAAGGATATCAATACAACGGAGATGGTAAACCGGCTTCTTGAAATATGCGCCCGGCACAATTTAAGAATTCCACCTGATTTTTTCCTTATGATAAAAGCCTTTATCACCATTGAAGGCCTTGCCAAAAAACTGGACCCGGAGTTTGACATGATTGAGCATGCCACCCCCTATGTCAAGGCGGCAAAGCTCAAACAATTCAATCCGTCACGCATCGCCCGGGAAATGATGGGACTTGCCAGAGAATCCTATAAACTGGTCCAGAACCTCCCCCTGGATGCCATTGAAATTATCCGGCTCACCAAATCCGGGAAATTGTCATTGAACATCAGAATCAAGGGATTGGACAGGATGCTCCACACCCAGGATCAGACCTCTAACCGGATCTCATTTTCCATCATCATTGCCGCGTTGATTCTAGGATCTGCCATAGTCATTAATTCTAAAGTTCCCCCCATGATTTTCGGGGTTTCCGTGATCGGCATTGCAGGATTTCTTGCCGCGGCTGTCATGGGAATCTGGCTGATCGTTGCCATTATTCAAAAGGGCAGATTATAGCGCTTTGCTTACCTTTCCGGAGGATAGGGGTACCAGTCCGAACTTCTTAACCGTCCCACTTTCAAAATCACAATTTCACAGGTATGGGTATTAAAAACAATTTTCCGGCCAAGTTCACCGCCGACATCCTCTGAAACAATTTTTATCCGTTTATTTTTTAATATCCTTCTTGCAGCCTTAAAATTGTCTGATCCGATATCCCTTTGCGACCGGTTAACGTTATATGCACCACCGAATATCTGAGCTTCCATCCTGGAGGATTTTACGCCGTTGGCCGTCAGCATCTGTATCAAGGTCAAAATGGCAATATTACCGTATTGGGCTGTGGCATTTTCCTTTGTTTCAGCATAGGGAAAAAGGAAATGATTCATGCCGCCGATGCTAAGGGAGCGGTCATAAAGGCACACTGCCACTGAAGATCCGAGTACTGTTGAAATCGCTGTCGGCTTTGCCGGCAGATAGATGAATCCCGGTTTTAAAAAATAATCCCTTGTAACGGGTGTATTGGAATGCGCTGACATATGTTTATCATTTGCCTGTTTGTTTTTTACCCTCTTACCCTATTTATCCTCTGGAATCAAGCCGGTGATATCAAGCAGCCGGATTTTAAAACTATAAAGCAGATATTCCTGTCCCGGCAAAAGGATTAAGCTGTCCAACTCCGACCCGGTCCGGGCTGCTGCGGTTTATTTAAAATCCATCAAAGTTTGCATCAAGATGGGAAATGATCTAATTTCTCATGATTCTTTCTTGCTACACCAGGGAATATACATTTATTTTGGAAAAAGAATATCCGATTTAATTTATACGATTATTAATCGGATACAAGTGCAGTTAAGTTGCGTGAAAGACCGGCAAACAGCTGCTGGTTTGCTTAAGAAGTATGGGAGGGTTGCGGGCTGAGCATCAGATTAGGGATCTGTACAAAGTCTTAATGCAGTGGAGCGTTACAAAGGAAAAACTGTTTGAACGCAGTGAGTTTTTTCCCTTAAGCGGAACGAAATTTAGAGTCTGTAAGATCCGTAATCAGCTCAGACGTAATCCTCCCATACCTTCCTTGTTAAAGTGGTGCGTTTTACCTGGGTTACATTCGAATGCCGTGCCGGTTTTTTTGTTTAATCTTGCGCAGTCAAGGCTTCTGTGTTAATAGTAATACCTTGATACAACAGCAGATTTATAGCGCATATTAATATTAAAAATATCAATTAAAATGGGATTTTAATGGATAACGCTCCCTGTATTCGTATCGGGCATCTGAAAATTGTCGGCCACCTCATTTTAGGGATCACCAGTCTTTGCATAAAAAATGATACTGAGCGTCTTTCTGCCGGAACCCTTGAAACATTTGCCATGAATTCATGGGAACAGCTGACCGACAGCCTGGTTTCAGGCGAAACTAACGGCGCATTCATGCCGGCCCCCCTTGCCATGGATCTTTTTTCCAAAGGAGTGGATATTAAAATATTAATGTTCACTCACCGGTCCGGCTCCCTGATTGTAAAAAAAGCCGGATCAGATATCAGAAAAATCTCAGATTTTAAAGACCGGGTGATTCTGGTCTCTTCCGCTTTTTCCATCCAGACCATGCTGCTTCACCGGCTGATGTCTTCAGCCGGGTTAACCTTTGGTGCTCATGATGATGCAGA
>JBNKNP010000134.1:0-1669 GCA_050293905.1 Desulfobacteraceae bacterium
TCGTTTACCGGAGCGGTAAAAGAACGGAAAGGCCGGTTTGAACTGGCTGACCAGGGAACGCTTTTTCTAGATGAAGTGGCAGAACTGCCGTTAAGCACCCAGGTCAAGATACTGCGTTTTTTACAGGAAGGTTCTTTTGAAAAGGTGGGGGGAGAAAAAAAAATATCAGTGGATGTCCGGATTATCAGCGCCACCAATAAAGACCTGAAGGAAGCCGTCAAAAAAGGCCAGTTCAGAGAAGACCTTTTCTACCGCCTCAATGTCATTCCCATCCACCTGCCCCGGCTACAGGAGCGCAGGAGCGATATTCCGCTGCTGGCAGCCCATTTTTTAAAAGAAGCGGAACAGGAAAGTCAGCATCCTGTGCCCAAGCTTGCAGGCCAGACACTGGATTTTTTGATGGATTACCACTGGCCCGGCAATGTCAGGGAATTAAAGAATGTAATCCAGTTTTCCGTTGTCCGTTCCAGAGGGAACTATATCATGCCCAAAGACCTGCCGCTTGAAATCACCCAGGGCAGGGATATCGACACTGATACCGGACCCTCCATTCCGGAGCCGATTCTGCCTGTCCGGGGAAAATTGAATGAACAAACCGTAAAGGCAGCCATCAAGAAGACCGGGGGAAACAAATCCAAAGCAGCCAGGGTCCTGGGTGTCGGCCGGGCAACCCTTTACCGGTTCCTGGCGCAGAATGAAGATATCAAAGCCTATACCGACCAGTTTTAATCCATCCTTCTTATGGCTCCAAGCAGCCTAAAAGCACTTGAACAAACCAGGGGTTGGTTCAGTTTATTTCATAATATTACATCACCATTTTTAAAAAAAACCGCCCCTTGCTGTCAAGTTGACCTGTTGGTTATAAATCACTCAATGATTCTGTACCGTTTTCTGACTTCATCTTTTGGCATACCATTGAAATGCCACCATTCAAAACTCAGAGGAATAAAGCCTGCCTTGGTCATTACATCAGCTAAAAGTTTTCGATTAATTTTTTGCTTTGATGAAAGTTTGCCGAATTTCTTTTTAGCATACAGCCAATACAGTTTGAGCGTGCTTTTCCGAAAAGGCGTGAATCCCATATCCAGTTCTTTACCATTCTCATCTTCAATGGTGATATCAACAGCAATTCCATAGTTGTGCATAGAACCCTTTTTTGGATTTGCAACAAATTTTTCAAACTTAGTACCTTTCATTTTATCATACATTCTCTGAGATACACTTCTTGGTCTTGCTGCATCAAGGATTAACAGAGTGTATTTAGGATGGCTGGCCTTTAATATTTTTTGAGCTTTGGAAAGTTTTATAACAACCGCCCTTTTTAGGTATGCTTTTTGTAAACCAGAATAATAGTTTTCACGGAAATAATTTTTCTTAGGATCTGAATTAACCAGATCGACTTTAATGCTTTTATCGATTTTGTTTACATCAATGAGTCCAGCATTAATGAACCTGGATTCTATTTCATTTGCATACAGTATATTACCGAAAAGAAAGAAAACTATTATGGAGATAAATGTCCTCATTTTAGAATTTCCTAACGTTGGAGTTCAGGGGCCGCCGACCGAAGGGAGGGAACTGGGGGTATGTTTGGCCGAAGGCCGCCCCCAGCGGTCCAGTGCATCTCGGGTTATATTCATAGCATTTTACTTCACGACAAATTCAAAAT
>JBNKNP010000135.1:0-9835 GCA_050293905.1 Desulfobacteraceae bacterium
CCCGCCTGATCAAATCAAGCCATGCCGGAGCCCAAACTAAAGTTGTGGCTATTACTGCCCATGCCCTTGAAGAAGAACGGCGAAAAATCATGGCAACCGGTTGTGACGACTTTATCCGAAAACCGTATAAAGATGCTGAAATACTTGATGCGCTGACAAAACACCTTAACGTCCGATTTACCTGTGAGGAAGACACGGCTTTTGAGGATGCACCAATGGAGCTGACTGCGGAAACCCTGGCCGGACTGCCCGGTGAATTGCTCAACAAATTAAAACTATCGCTTGTCCGGCTGGACATTGATGCCGTGAATGACACAATTGAAGAAATTCGGGATCATCATCCATCCATAGCCGATACCCTGGCAGAGGTAGCTAAAGATCTTCAATTCGGCCGGGTTTTAAAGATGATCCGAAGTGCGTCCGGAGAAACTGATCCCGAGAACGGAATATGAACAAAAAAAACATAAAACCTTCACGTTTCGGCAAAATCCTTATGGTGGATGATACCACCGCCAATCTTCAGCTTCTGACGAATCTGCTGACAGAGCAAGGCTATACCGTATATCCGGCCTCAGACGGCGAACTGGCCCTGGAATTTGTTCAATCAACCCTTCCCGACCTGATTTTACTGGATATCCGTTTACCGGGAATAGACGGCTTTGAGGTCTGCCGCCGGCTCAAAGCCGATGAAAAGACACATTCCATTCCCATTATTTTTATCACTATCCTGGAAAATGAAACCGATAAAGTAAAAGGATTTCAGGCCGGTGCAGTGGATTACATTACAAAGCCGTTTCAACCCGAAGAAGTCCTTGCCAGGGTACGGATTCATCTCTACCTGCGGGAACTGACCGAGCATCTGGAAAAAAAGGTCGATGAACGGACACAGGAACTGCATGACGCCAATGAGAAGCTGCTGCGGGAACTCATCGAACGCAGGCAGGCCGAAGAAGCGCTGCGGCAAAGTGAAAGACTGCTCAATGAGACCCAGCGGATGGCCATGATCGGAGGGTGGGACTGGGATGTTGAGTTGCAAAGAACCTTCTGGACAAAAGAAACATACCGTATTCACGGTTTTGATCCAAACATTTTCAATTCCGATTCATCCGAACACATTGAGCGTTCCCTGAAGTGTTATGATCCGGCTGATCGTCCCGTCATTCTTGAAGCGTTTCAACGGTGTGTGGACCAGGGGGAAGGATATGATCTGGAATTCCGGATCTCTGCAGCTGACGGCCGGCGGAAATGGATTCGGACCTCTGCTGCCGCAGTATGTGAACATGGCCGGGTTGTTAAAGTTGTGGGCACGTTCATGGACATTACCGAACGAAAGCGTGCTGAAGATAAATTGCGGCGGTCGGAATACTATAAAACGATTCAGAACCGGATCGCAAACGTTTTTCTTTCTGTTTCCGACCAAGATATGTACTCAGAGGTTCTGACCATAGTGCTTCAGGCCATGGAAAGCGCGTTCGGGTTATTTGGCTTTATCGGGACAAACGGCGACCTGATCATACCAAGCATGAGCAAAAAAATATGGGATGGATGCCGGGTTCCGGGAAAATCTATTGTCTTTCCCGAAGACACATGGGGAGACAGCCTTTGGGGCAAGGCGATCAAAGAACAAAAAGCATTATATTCCACCGGCCCCTTCCATACTCCGGAAGGTCATGTTCCTATTAATCACTTTCTAACAGCACCGGTTGTTTTTGGAAAAAAGACCATTGGACTGCTGACTGTGGCCAATAAAGAAAACGGCTATACAGATGAAGATGTTGAATTGATGGAAAGTATTACCGGCTATATCTCACCCATTCTGAACGCAAGACTCCAAAGGGATTTGCAGGAGCAGGCACGCAAACGGGCGGAAGCAGAAGGGGAGAGACTGCAGACCCAGTTCATTCAGGCTCAGAAGATGGAATCAGTGGGACGGCTGGCCGGTGGCGTAGCCCACGATTTCAATAACATGCTGAGCATCATTATGGGCTATGCCGAACTTGCATCCGCCCAGATGGCGCCGACCGATCCTTCGTTTCGTCACCTGGAAAAAATCCGGATAGCTGTAGAACGCTCTGCCAACCTTATCCGGCAGTTGCTGACATTTGCCCGGAAACAGACGGTCAAACCCAAGGTAATCGATCTAAACACTGCCCTGAAAGGCATGCTTAAAATGCTGAAACGATTAATCGGTGAGGACATTAATCTTGTCTGGCAGGGAGATTCCAAGATATGGCAAATCAAAGTTGATCCCTCCCAGATCGATCAGATTCTGGCAAACCTTTGTGTCAATGCCCGGGATGCCATCGCCGGAGTGGGGAAAGTTACGATTGAAACAGGAAACGTTGTTTTCGATGAAGCGGACTGCACGGATCATGCAGAAACCGTTCCAGGAGAATATGTGATGCTGGCGGTCAGCGACAACGGCTGCGGCATGAACAAAGACACCATGGACAATATTTTTGAACCGTTTTTTACCACCAAGGAATTGGGGAAAGGTACCGGTCTCGGGCTATCCATGATTTACGGCATTGTCAGCCAGAACAACGGGTTCATCAAGGTGCACAGTGAACCCGGAAAGGGCACAACGTTCAGGATTTTCCTGCCCCGGCATTCAAACGAAACCCAACAGGAACCAGAACAAATCCCTGAACTTCCTGACGCCTTTGGGCAGGAGACCATCCTTCTGGTGGAAGACGAGGCCGCTATTCTGGAAGTGGTAAAAGCAATGCTTGAAAAGTTCGGGTATCAGGTGCTGGCCGCACCGACACCCAGTGAGGCAATTCATGCTGCTAATGAGCACAATAATGAAATCCACCTGCTTATATCCGATGTAATCCTGCCCGAGATCAACGGCAAGGAACTGGCAAAAAAGATCATCTCACTTTACCCGGGAATCAAATGTTTGTTCATTTCCGGATATTCCGACGATGTCATTGCTCATCACGGCATACTGGACAAGGACGTCAATTTTATTCAAAAACCATTTTCAATGCAGACATTGGCCACCAAAGCAAGAGCGGTGCTTGATAACGAAGGAGAACATAAAAAAACAGCTTCACGCTAAAATCGAAGGTAAGCACAATGCCTTACCCTTTTTTTAACTCAAGCGTTTTTTGCATCAGAATTATAGTGCTGTTCCGCCAGTAATTTTTTTTTCAAATCCGAGACGACCGCAGATATCCAGGCCAGATCCTCATCTTTTAAATCAACCCATTGAATGCCGCACAGCCGTCGTTTTTCATCATCACTTGAAATATGAACAATCCTTGCTGTAAGGCCGTCAATGCTATCTTTCGGAAAAATCAGCCTGCAGTGATCAATGGTCTGCCCGACACTGTAATCCGAATGGGCATCACCGGCCATACTGATCCCTTCCGGACAGATATTAATCACGGAACAGGTTTTTCCGCTGATTTCGACCTGAATACTGTTGTCTTCCACCGGCACGCGAAATGATTTTCTGATAATTGAGAGCTGACGATCATTTTGTAACCCATCAAAATCGTTGGATGTGTTATCGTCCATTGGATCTCCTTTTAAATTATTTAAATCTAATATATCAGCATTAAAAGGGACGATCAAGTGAAAGGCAACTGTGTTTTTTATATCCTGGTTGACGAAGCACGGGACCGGTCAGATGTCATAAATGAAAAAACCTGCCGTATAAAATCATCCCTGAGTTCCGGAGTCTGAAGTTGTTCCGCCTCTTTAACCGGTACCCGGGGAAAGAGCCTGGCAAAGGCACGGGCAAAAAGGCCGGTTCCGCTTCTGCTCATTTTACCGTCATCTCCATACACTTTAACCCGGGAAAGCCCGCAGCTGGGTGATTTGCCTTTGAAAATAAAGCCGCACAGATGTTGTTTTTCAAGTTCCGTTAAACGTTTTTCTATCCAGGTTTTCATCATATCTGTCTTATCAATGCCGGTTTCCCGGGTAACCAGAACGGGGTTGTCCGCCCCCCCTTCTAAACGGATCGCCTCCCTGGGTACCGGCATGCCGCACTCGAATTCAGGGCAGACCGGCACAAATTCCGCAAACACGCCAAATGCCTGTATAAGAGATGGGTCATGACTGTGGCAACCGTCATAACGGACCTTGTTACCAAGCAGACAGGAACTGATTCCGATTTTAACCGGGGCTGTCATACCAGCTGTTGCCGCGTTAAAATCATATGATACCATTGATACATTCCTTAATTTTTTGTTTGAATTCAATGGCCGGTCTTTCTGAAAAGACTCCGCCGCCCCCCGTGGTGCATCTGCTTTTTTTCAAGAGTATAGGATATTTTTCTGCCAATGGACAGTATTTTAATACTCCTGGTCAAGCGGGTTGCTGCCATGACCATATTTTATTTGCTTTTTGATTTTCCGCCTGATATTTTTCACCCGGTTGCACCACTTTGGTTTATTTATTCTGTCGTTTTCAAAACCCTTTAAGAGGCAAGTATGGCAAAAAAGGACTTATAATTTAATTTTAAACGCGCTCTATTTACGTTGTGGGAATATGAAAATTAACGACTCTCCTTCACACCCATTTTTAAAAGCCTATACAGGTCTTTGCCTGGCCGTTTTTTTCTGGGCGCTGAACACAGTGATTGCCCGGGCGGTAGCATTTGAAATCAGACCCATGACGCTGTCGTTTTACCGCTGGCTTTTTGCCTTGATCTTTATATCCCCTTTTGCTGTTTCGCAATTGAAATCCCAGTGGCCGCTGGTCAGAAAACACTGGCCGTATCTGTTTTTATTGGCCATTCCCAGTGTTGCTGTTTATAATTCCTTTGTTTATATAGGGGCACAATACACGACAGCCACAAATATCTCCATCATTGTGGCAGCCATGCCCGTGATCACCCTGATATTCTCCTGGCTGATCAATCATGAACGCCCGGCTCCTCTCAAAGCCCTGGGTGTAGGGATTTCCCTTTTTGGTGTACTGGTTATCATTTCAAGGGGTTCCTGGGAGGTGCTTACCCGTTTTTCGTTCAACACCGGCGATCTGCTCATCATCATTTCAATCACATCCTGGGCCTTTTATTCCGTGATGCTGAAAAAACGACAGGTTGATCTTTCTGCGGTTCTGTTTCTGACGGTTCTTATCTTTTTCGGCACCTTGTGCATTTTTCCGTTTTATCTATGGGAAATACTGTTTTTAAATGGGGGTGATCTGAACGTAAAAACACTGTCGATTTTTATTTACCTTGGCATCTGCCCGTCGATTTTATCTTATATCTGCTGGAATTACGGTGTAAAAATCGTGGGAGCTTCTGCAGCATCCATCTTTTCGTATCTGCTGCCTGTATTTACAACAGTGATTGCCTTTCTATATCTGGGTGAAACGCTGGCTGTCTACCATTTCACAGGCGGGCTGATGATTCTTGCAGGACTGGTGCTGTCCATTCTATTATAATTTTTATTTTTCTTATAAAAATTCATGGAATACCCCTTGACTTGGGCCTTCAATAGAGCTTAAAACGGGTTTGATTACGTCGGCGATATCTATTCTGGCATTAACTTGAAAAACAAACCGGTCCTCTTTACAGAGAACTTAAGATCGATGAATGAAACCCGGTACGGTTAATTTTCACAAAAGGAGATTTTGTATGGAAAAAGACAACAACAGGCGACAATTTATCAAGAACGTTGGATTGGGAGCTGCTGCTTTGGGTACAGCCGGTCTTGCGGGCGCATTAAGTTCCTGCAAACAGGAAAAAAAAGAGGTGGCCGCAGTAGAAGAAGCGCCAAAAGCCAAACCCATTGAATGGAAAATGGTGACCACCTGGCCGCCTCATTTCCCCATGCTGGGTGAAGGGGCGGACAATCTTGCCAAATGGATCGATGAAATGAGTAATGGAAGACTGAAAATCACAGTCTATGGCGGAGGCGAACTGGTTCCGCCCCTGGGTGTTTTTGATGCTGTCAGCCAGGGAACTGCTGAAATGGGTCATGGCGCCGCCTATTACTGGGCAGGAAAATCGCCGGCTGTCCAGTTTTTTGCTGCTGTTCCCTTTGGATTTAATGCCCAGTCCCTGAATGCCTGGTTATACTCGGGCGGCGGCATGGAAATCTGGGAAGAAGTCTATGCCAATTTCAATTTAAAACCCTTTATAGCGGGAAATACGGGCGTTCAGATGGGTGGCTGGTTTAATAAAGAAATCAATTCCATTGACGATTTAAAAGGCCTTAAAATGAGAATCCCGGGCCTGGGCGGCAAAGTTCTGGCCAAGGCCGGCGGAAATGCCGTCCTGGTTGCCGGCGGCGAGATTTACACCAACCTTGACCGGGGGGTAATTGACGCCACGGAATGGGTCGGCCCCTTCCATGATCTGAAAATGGGATTTTATAAAGCTGCCAAATATTACTATTATCCCGGATGGCATGAATGCGGAACCGGGCTTGAAGCAATGGTCAACCTGGATGCCTGGAATTCACTGCCCGACGATTTAAAAGCCATTGTGGAAGCAGCTACCTATAAGGCCAATATGTGGATGCTTTCGGAATTTGAGGCAAAAAATAATGACGCGCTCAAAACACTGGTCAATGAACACAATGTCCAGCTCAAAGAATTTCCTGAACCTGTCCTTAAAGAACTGAAAAAACTGTCCACGGAAGTTCTGGAAGAAGTGGCAGCGTCTGATCCCATGAGCAAAAAAGCCTATGATTCCTTCCTTGAATTCCAGAAAAATGTTTTTGAATGGAATAAGCTGACAGAAGAACCGTATCAGAAATTGAAATATCTTTAGATCCGTCGATTAAGGTATCGTCAACAGGGGCTTAAAATCATATTTTTGGGCCCCTGTTTTATTGCAGATCCTGTTTTCTCATAAAAGCACCCTGGGCAGCCAGGTGACACTTTCTGGAAACAGACAGATAACAGCGATACCGATGATCTGGATAATAACAAAAGGGACAATGCCTTTATAGATATCGGTTGTTCTGATTTCTGGCGGGGTCACCCCTTTTAAATAAAACAGGGAAAACCCAAAGGGCGGGGTCAGAAAAGAGGTCTGAAGGTTGACGGCGATCAGGACTGCCAGCCACAGGGGATCAACGCCCATGCTGACCATGATCGGGGCCAGAACCGGCACATGGATAAAGGTAATTTCAATAAAATCCAGGAAAAAGCCCGCAATAAAGATAATGGTCATGACAATGAGAAGGACTCCCCATTTCCCAAACGGAAGGGAAGCAATCAGCCCCCTGACCAATGTATCTCCGCCAAGCCCTCTGAAAACAAGCCCCAGAGTTGACGCACCCACCAGGATAACAAATACCATGCAGGTCAGTTTGGTGGTCATGTCCATGACATCCCTGACAATCTGCAGGTTGAACCGGCCGTGCAGTGCGGTCAGCAGACTTGCGCCGACGGCACCCACAGATGCAGCTTCAGTGGGAGATGCAATTCCGGCAAAGATCGATCCCAGGACAGCAACCATCAGAAACAAGGGCGGAATCAATGCCTTGCAGACCTTGCCCCAGAGTTCTTTTCTGGAAATATCCGCCAGCACTGCAGGATCAATGGGGGGTGCCCACTCGGGTTTGACAATGGCAATTATAAAAACATAAAGCATATAAAGAAATACAAGGATGCCGCCGGGGATCACTGCTCCGATAAAAAGATCTCCCACCGGGACATTCATGATATCACCCAAAAGAACCAGGACAATGCTGGGCGGGATAATCTGCCCCAGTGTTCCGGATGCTGCCACCGTACCGGTGGTCAGACTTTTGCTGTACCGGTTCCTGAGCATGGTGGGAACGGATAGCAGCCCCATGGTTACAACCGTTGCTCCCACAATGCCGGTGGAAGCGCCCATGAGTGCCCCCACAAAAATAACAGATACCGCAAGCCCTCCCCGGATTTTTCCGAAAACAAGGGCCATGGCCTCCAGCAACTCTTCGGCAAGCCCTGATTTTTCAAGCATCACCCCCATATAAATAAACAAAGGGACTGCAAGCAGCGTAAAATTCGTCATGGTTCCCCAGATTCTTAAGGGAAGCAGCTCAAAAAAGCCGGGACCGAATCCGTAAAGGCCGAAAAATAAAGCAGTACCACCAATGGTAAAAGCGACGGGAAATCCCAGCAGCAGCAGGCCAAACACAGCAGTGAACATGATCAGGGGCATGAATTCATTGATAAGTTCCATTTTATTTTTTTCCCTGATTTTTATGGCCGGTGATGACCATCAGATTTTTTGCCGCTTCTGAAAGCCCCTGTATAATCAGCAGGAAAAACCCAATCGGAATCATTGTTTTTAAAATATATCTTGCCGGAAGCCCGCCGGGGTCCGGGGAAACTTCACCCACTGCCCATGAATTAACAATAAATCCTTTCGTGGAAAGAATGACCATGACCGAGAACGGAATGAGAAAAACAAAGGTGCCCAGAAAATCAATCCATGCCTTGGTTTTATCTGAAAGATTCAGAAAAATGATATCCACCCTGACATGCGCACCCTGCTTTAAGGTGTAAGCCGCCCCAACGAGAAAAACAATGGAAAAAAGATGCCATTCAAGCTCCTGCAGGCCGACACTTCCTTTTTTGAAGACATACCGCATCAGGGTATCATAAAAGACCACCAGAACCATTAAAGTGGTCAGCCACCCGACAAGGGAACCTATTTTATCGCTCAGGCTGTCAATCGTCCGGGCAAATTTTTCAAGAAACTTCATAAAATTTCATGCTCCATAAATTCCATTCAAACCATTTAAAAATCTTCTTTTCTTGGTATCTCCCTGTTATCAAGCACATCCCTGACAACCGATGCCAGCTCTTCATTGGTCAATGGCTTATGAACATACCTTCGGATACCGATCTCCAGGGCCTGGGCTTCAGAAACAGTTTCACTGTAACCGGTACACAGGATGATCGGTACATCTTTTCTGATATTCAATATCTTCCGGCTCAATTCATCACCGGTCATTTCCGGCATGGTCAAATCACTCAGGATCAGGTCATAGTAGCCCGGGTCCTTTTCAAAGGCAGCCAGTGCATCCATACCATTTTTGAATACATCGGCAGTATATCCGCAGAAAGACAGGTATTCTTTTACAATCACCCGAATATCCTCTTCATCATCCACCACCATGATTCGCTCAGTTCCACGATCAATCCTGATCGATTCCGGTTCCATGGGTAATTCACCCCCCGGCTGATTAATAATCGGAAGGTAAATCCGGAAGGTAGAGCCTTCACCCGGGCGGCTTTTCACCTTAATATATCCATCATGGGCATCAATAATCGCGTGAACAAGGGCCAGACCAAACCCGGTTCCTTTTCCAACTTCTTTGGTGGTGAAATATGGATCAAACGCCTTAACCATCACCTCTTCATCCATGCCGACACCGGTATCGGTTATTTCAAATTCTAGATAGTTTCCGTTTTTCATGGTCTGTCCAAAGCAGTCAACATTCTGAAAAATCTGTTTTTCCTTCAGGTTTACCGTAAGGACACCGCCTGTTTCTCCCATGGCGTGATACGCATTGGTGCAAAGATTCATAATGACCTGATGAATCTGGGTTGGATCGGCAAAGACCCTTGCTTTGGACTGGATATCCTCCTCAATATTAATTGTCACGGGAATTGACGAGCGAAGCAGCTTTAACGCTTCTTTTAAGATCAGCCACGGCTCAATAGCTGTTTTTTCATAGTCATGCTGACGGCTGAACGTCAGAATCTGCTGGGTCAGCCGCGCGGCCCGTCTCGCTCCTTTCAATATCTGGGCGATATGTCCTTTTGCTTTCACCGGCTGGGAAATATTGAGTTCAGCTAATTGTGCATACCCTAAAATCCCGGACAGAATGTTATTAAAGTCATGGGCAATTCCCCCGGCAAGCGT
>JBNKNP010000136.1:0-2403 GCA_050293905.1 Desulfobacteraceae bacterium
TTACATAACATATTAAAAATACACCCTGCCCAATAGATATAATTTATCAGCTTTATTAACTGTTTCCGGATGCACAGCACTGCCCCGGGCGTTAAAAAAAACTGCTGTGTTTTTTTGTTTGGGTTTTTCATCAGCAATCAGTTCAAATGTCTTACCGTGCTTTTTGATAATCTCGGTCTTTAAATCTTCAAGTTTGTCTTTTGGACATCCAAATGCAAGGACAGAATATGCCCAATCCCGTTTTCGGATCATATCGCGGCCCAGTGCCTTTTTGCATATTTCAGTTGAAAGGTGCACCAGGGGTCGGCCGTCATTGCATCTTCCCCGGCAGGTACTAAATCCAGAGTTGCGTCCGTGCATTTACACTTTGGCAGCAGGCAGAATTGGTCTACAATCAGGTATTTTTCTTCTTTTATATCGACCAGAATCTGGTCACCATACGGTAAAATACCATTGTAAGCATACATCAACCCATTTTTTTTGGGGGTGACGTCTTCAGTTTTCGTTTGTCCAGATCAATTTCCACACTGTGGCAGAGTTTGGGCAGATTTAAATGACTCAGTGCCATTTATCCGGGTTCTCATCCCATCATCACGAATTTAACACCAACATCTGCGGCTTGTCCGTCAGCATGTTTTTGTGTTAGTGAATATTTCGGTTTGCGCCTGATGTGTTTATTCTGCATTAATATTCTGATTTCCTTCCTTTCAATCACTTCTTTTTGTGGATGGACACTTGTTATTCATCATCCTTGTGTTCAATCTGTTTCAACAGCCGGTCGAAGTCACTTTCAAAGATCCGATCCTGAACTATACGGTATTTCTCAAATTCACTTTCTGCATGTGCTTTTGCAATTTCTGCGGTCACTTTCCCTGCATCCTGCAGAATTTCCCGATCAGTGGCTTCGATGAATTTATTCAAGCGTGTTTCCCAGTCCTGCATGGTCATAGGGATCCGGCGAAAAGCCATATCTTCCGCGATATCCAGATAGGCGTTCACAAGCCTTGTCAGTTGCGCCATTTCATTTTCGGTCAGATAGTTTTTGGCTATGCTGACATCAAACTTCTGGATTTTTCCTTTCGGAGCGTCCTTCCAGGTCGTCAGCCCCATATTTTGTTTCTGATGGTCTGCCCGGTCAACAATCACCTCGGCAGCCGTTTGACCATGAATGGCCCAATGTAGTTTATTCTGAACCGTAGCAAAAAATCGCTTGGTGGCTTGAGCCGTTACATCATAGTCGATGGACGTGGCGTAGATATCGGTGATCTTCTGGTAAAACTTGCGCTCGGAAAGGCGTATTTCCCGGATACGTTCGAGCTGCTCTTCAAAGTACTTTTTCCCAAGGACGGTACCATCATTTTTCAGACGTTCATCATCCATGGTGTATCCCTTGATGGTGAACTCCTGAATGATCTGAGTTGCCCATTTGCGGAACTGCACGGCACGTTCCGAGTTGACCTTGTAACCGACGGCTATAATGGCAGATAGATTGTAATGCTTGGTGTTGTAATTTTTACCATCAGCGGCAGTTATCCGAAAATTTCGGATAACTGAAATTTCTTCTAACTCGCTGTCACTGAAAATCTTTTTCAGATGATAGTTAACCGTCCTGACATCAACGTCATAGAGTGTGGCCATCATTTTCTGGGTCAGCCAGATATTCTCATCGGCATAAACTGCCTCGACGCCACCTTTCCCGGTTGCCGCAACAAAGGTCAGGTATTCAGCAGCCGAGGAGCGGACAATTGAACTCTCTTTTTTTCCGGCTTTCTGAAGTTGCTTGTTTTTATCTCTCTTCATTCAACGCCTCCCCAGTGTTGATACCTGTCCCGGGACCAGCGGAGGTATTTCATCAATTCCAAGTTCACCGAGTCGGAATCAAATCTCTCACTGTCAAAGTCTCCACCGGACCATTCCATGTAACTTTCGTGCTCTTCATGGCTCGGGTCTTTCAGAGCGTTGCAGAATTCAAAGTAGCCGGATGCGCCTCCCACATCTTCAGGAGGGCAGGCCCGTTCACCTTCAAGACAGACCAGTTTTGTTCTCTGTTCCGGATTGAAATAGCGGCTTTCCTCGAGAACAAGCTCATGCTCCCAGCCATCACCAAAATCATACAGGTAACTAAATATTCGGCCCTTCTGTTTGATCACCTCTCCAAGACGGTATCTGCCGCAGGCCAGACCGTCTTCTTTGAATTCCGGGTATTCGGTATAGCGCTTTTTCCCAATGGTAAACTCATGCAGATGGCTGTCGGTCCAGCCCATGACAATCTGAACAGCATCGTGCAGTCGGTCCAGTGTAATGCCGGCGGGCACCACAAAACGTCGCCAGATTGCCGGTTCGATATCAAGCAGCTCTATTTTCAGAAGATAAAATCGTTCATTCATTTTTATACCTCATATT
>JBNKNP010000137.1:0-19212 GCA_050293905.1 Desulfobacteraceae bacterium
CATATCCTTTGCAATCATTTTCACATCCCCCTGCAGTCCGGAGATGATGACATTTTAAAGAAAATGAAACGCCCCTATACGGCAGATGTGTTTGAAAACATAGTAAAAACCATAACCGGAATGCTTCCCAATGTGAGTATTGGCGCGGATATCCTTGTTGGCTTTCCAACCGAGTCGGACCGCCGGTTTGAACAGACCTGCGCACTCATAGAAAAACTGCCCATATCCTATCTGCACATTTTTCCGTTCTCGCCCAGAAAAGGCACTCCTGCTTTTCATTTTAAGCCAAAGGTGGATTCAAAAAAAATTAAAGAACGCACCCGGTTTATGAGAATCCTGGACAAAGAAAAACGAAAAGCATTTATAGAGCTGAATGCCGGATCTGTGCTCGAAGGGCTTATCCAGCATAAGACTGATCCGCATACCGGGATGCTCAAGGCTGTGACATCCAATTATTTAACGGTCCTGCTGGATCCTGCCCCTGGATTAAAAGGTGAAATCATCCGGCTTGTCATTGAAGACTGCGATGACAACCTGGTCCTTAAAGGAAGGGTTGTCTGAAGCATTTAATCTGTTGGAGATTTGTATGACTGATGTGTATAAAAAACTGGCTGCTCATTTAGACAACACTCCGGGCGGGTTTCCCGAAACGCAATCCGGGGTTGAGCTGCGAATCTTGAAACAGCTGTTTACGCCGGATGAGGCTGAACTTGCCCTGTGCCTGACGATGATGCCGCAAACCGCAGACGTCATTGCCGGACGTGCGAAAAAAGATCCAAAAGCAGTGAAGAATATGCTGATGGATATGGGGGTTAAGGGTATTGCCATCCATTTGAAAAAAGACGGGATTGACACGTTTATGCTGCTGCAGTTTGTTATCGGGATATGGGAATATCAGGTCAACCGGCTGACCAAAGAGCTGATCAAAGATTTTAATGAATATATTCCGTATCTGATTAAAAACCAATATAAGAATAAAACCCAGCAGCTCCGGGTCGTTCCGGTAAACAAATCCGTGACCTCTCAATTAAATGTCATGGCATATGATCAGGTGGAAGAGATTATCAATTCCCAATCCATGATACTGGTGGCCCCTTGTATCTGCAGAAAAGAACACACCATCATGGATCATGGATGTGACAAAATAAAGGAATCCTGCCTCATTTTCGGCACAGGTGCCCGGATTTATGAAAGCCGCGGTATTGGCAGAATCATCTCAAAAGATGAAGCCCTGGATATTGTTCAGACAGCTGTGAAGCAAGGGTTGGTAGCACAGCCTTCCAATTCAAAACGACCGGTAAATATCTGCCTGTGCTGTTCATGCTGCTGCCAGATTTTAAAAAACATTAAAGCATTCAAAGCACCGGCAAAAGTGGTGGCATCAAAGTTTCAGGCTGCGGTGGATGAAATACAGTGTACAGGCTGCTCGCGGTGTGAAGATGCCTGCCCCATGGCTGCTGTCGGAATAAACCAAAAAAAGCATCTGGCAGTGGTTGATCCGGACAGGTGTATCGGGTGCGGTTTGTGTGTAACCGCCTGTATCTTTGATGCTGCCTGCCTGGTGAAAAAAGATCAAACCCAGCAGACAGATCCCCCTGAAGATCTAAAAGAACTGTATGTCACCATTGCCAGGGAAAAAGGGCTGTTTTAAAGCCCTCTATCCTTTTTTACGGCATCATAGGCTTCCTGGATCTCCTTGAATTTATCTGTGGCAAATTTTACAAATTCTTCAGGAAGTCCTTTTGATTCAATTTTATCCGGGTGGTATTCCGTAACCAGCTTCCGGTATTGTTTTTTGATCTCTTCGTTGGATGAGGTTTCATCACAATTCAAAACAGCATAATATTTATTGGCCTGCCTGACGTATTTTGATTTAAACCGTTCATAATCAGAACCGGAGATATGAAAAATTCCAGCCGCAGACTTCAGCAGCATTTCTTCTGATTGAGAGATGTTCCCATCGGCCGCAGATACCCGCAGCAGGATATCCATCATTAATGTAATGATATGCGGCTGGGTTCTGAATACTGAATAAAACTGCAGGGCAAATGCATCAAAACTTTCGTTTGAGTTAACCGCCTGCCTGAAAATATTCTGGGCAGTCTGCTGACTGTTAAAATCAAGCTGCAGGTCCTGCTGCATAAAGACCTGTACAACATCGATTTCCTTCTGGCTGACGTGCCCGTCTGCCTTGCAGATTTTTGCCAGCATGGAAAATGCTGCCGTAAAAAAGACAAGTTGAGCCTGTTCTACAGATGACAATGTCTGGCTGATGCCTGGTCGGGATTCCAGGTATGCCTGTTCTTTTTTATCAACGAACGCATGGCCGAATGCCGCACCTGCTACTGCTCCAATCGGACCACCCAAGGCAAATCCGATGGTTCCGCCTACCATTTTACCCAGCCAGCTCATCTGGTTTTCCTTTCAAACATATTATCAAAATCCTTGTAACAATTTCAAAAAATATATATATAAACACGAATGCAGGTGACGTCAAACAATTAACTCATAACTGATTTGAAAGATTATGCTGCTTAGAAAAATCATAGGTGTTCTGATCATTGTCCTGAATATCGGAGGTATTGGATTCATTATCTTCAGTATTGCAATGATACTAAAAGAAAAATACCTCGCAAGAGAAATTATAGAAGAGCCTGAACCTGTTCCTGAGCAGAAAAGTGACCTGGATATTGTTAATGACGACATTGTCCCGGATGAGGATGATCTGCTCAAGGATATGGATCTTTCCGATTTGGACAACCTGGATTTTGATGATTTTGATTAAGGAAAAAGGCATGATGTATCGCAGATTATTTTTTTTAAGCCTGCTGTGTATTTTCCCCGGGATTTTATCCGGCTGCGCCGCAGTTACCCTTGGCAGTGCCGGAGCAACCGGCTACAAGACGGCAACGGATGAACGGTCCATCGGGACTATGATTGATGATTCCGTTATTGCAAGCACCGTGAAAACCCGGATGATTTCAGATGATTTTGTCAAAGCCCGGTATATTGACGTGGATGTCCTCAATGGTGTGGTCTATCTGATCGGTGTTGTTGAATCATCCTCCCAGAAACGAATGGCCGGCGACATCGCAAGGGGTGTTGACGGTGTCAGACAGGTTCACAACCAGCTGTCTATCGGAGAAACGAGTCCGGGAACGATACTGGATGATTCCGTATTGACCAGCAAAATAAAAGCAGAGCTGATAAAAGCCAAAGGGGTTCATTCAAATAACGTGGATGTGGATACGGTCAACGGCGTGGTAAGCCTTACCGGCATTTTATCATCCCATAAGGAAAAAAACGACGTATTGTATATTGTTCACAAAACAGCCGGGAATCGAAGGATTATAGACAATCTGTCAGTGGGAAACTGATGTTCCCAAACCTGAGTTAACTAGTTTTATTCTTGTTATTTTTCAGCCAGGGTTTGTTTTTTTTCTGTTTTGCCTTGATCGGGGCGCACCGGGTTTCAACAGTGCCCTGCCCGGTTATCTTTTCCACCTGGGAAAAAAACTGCGGATTTGAACTGGTATCAAACTCATCTGAAAGTTTCACCAGAACCGGAGATGTATCATCGTCCAGTGTAATCTTTAAAAAAGCCGTGCAGTCACCTGGATACATTTCAATGAGAGTTTTAAGTTCTTCAAGGGTCTGAACGGAATGAGTCTGAGCATCCACCTGAATCAGAACCCCGCTTGTCCATTCCCGGGATGCCTGGTCAATGGGAACGATTTTATTGGCAATCAGTTTGACCTGGTTCTCGTTTTTCTGGACCTCGCCTTCCAGGATGACGATTTCCTCATTGGCCAGGAGAGTGTGAACCTTTACATACAACTTTGGAAACACAACAACTTCAATACTGCCGTATTGATCTTCAATCGCGGCAAATGCCATCATGTCGCCTTTTTTGGTCTTGTGTGTTTTAAGAATTTTAAGGCTGCCGGCCATGCGGATGATCTTTTCATCATCCATTTCCTGGATGGTCAGTGAATTGACCGAAGTGAAATCGCGGATCGTTTGCTTGTACTTGTCCAGGGGGTGACCTGAAATATAAAATCCTAAGGCTTCCTTTTCCAGGCTCAGCAGCATATTGTCATCCCATTCTTCAATATCCGGCATCCTGGGCGTACTGATTGGCAGTTCTACTCCCATATTTGAATCTGCAAACAGATCCAGCTGGGAATCGGCCTTTTCCTTTTGGATTCTTGATCCATGTTCCAGTGCATCTTCGAGAACGGCCATCATCTGGCTTCTTTTTGTATTGCATGAGTCAAATGCGCCGCATTTAATCAGCGCTTCAAGCACTTTCTTATTAACCTTGCTGACATTGACCCGTTCGCAGAAATCATACAGGCTCTCATAGTCACCCTCTTGCTCGTTTCTTACTTCAACAATGGATTCAATGGCGGCTTCACCCACATTTTTAACCGCTGCCAGTCCAAAACGGATACACCCGTCAGACACGGTGAAATGAGCGTCACTTTTGTTCACATCCGGCGGCAGAACTATGATATCGTGGGTCCGGCATTCATCGATATATTTGATCACGGCATCGGAATTATTCCGTTCACTGGTCATGAGTGCGGCAATGAATTCAAGGGCAAAATTGGCCTTCAAATAAGCTGTCTGATAGGCAATCAGAGCATAGGCGGCTGAGTGGGATTTATTGAACCCGTATCCGCCGAATTTTTCCATGAGATCAAAAAGTTCACTTGCCTTTTCCGGATCATGGTTGTTTTCTATTGCCCCTTTCATGAACAAGGCCCGGTGCTCTTCCATCATGGAGACGATTTTTTTGCCCATGGCTTTTCGAAGGCCGTCTGCGTCAGCCATGGAATAGTTGGCCAGGACCCCGGCAATTTTCATGACCTGCTCCTGGTACAGGATCACACCATAGGTCTCTTTTAAAACCGGCTCAAGCTCCTCAAACAGATAAGAGACTTCTTCCCTGCCGTTTTTACGCTCCACATAGGTGTCGGCCATGCCAGAGTCCAGAGGTCCGGGCCGGTACAGGGCAACCAGGGCGACGATATCTGAAAAGCTGGCCGGTTTCAACCGGAGGATCAAATCTTTCATGCCTGAACTTTCAAGCTGAAATACACCGGTGGTATCGGCTCTCTGGAGCAGTTCAAATGTTTTTTCATCTGAATAGTCAAGGTTGAGCAGATCCGGCGGTGTTTTACCCTGCTGTTTAATCAGGGCAATGCAGTTTTTTATAACGGTAAGGTTTCTTAAGCCGAGAAAATCAAATTTGACCAGTCCCAGTTTCTCAACATAATTCATGTCAAACTGGGTCAATGTCTCCCCTTCTTTTCCTTTATACAAGGGCAGATATTCGTTCAGCGGTTTGTCCGAGACCACAACGCCTGCCGCATGGGTGGAGGCATGCCTGGGCAGTCCTTCAAGGAGCAGCGCCACCTCAAGCATCTGGGTCTTTTCCGGGGTCTCTTCGCATTTTTTACGGATGGCCGGAACTTCTTCAATGGCTTTGGCCAGGTTTTTGGCATTGTCCGGAATCATTTTTGCGATCTCGTCTACTTCCGAGAGAAGAACGCCTATGGCCCGGCCGACATCCCGTATTACGGCCTTGGCCTTTAATTTTCCAAAGGTAATGATCTGGCAGACATATTCAGGTCCGCCGTAGCGGTCAATCACATATTTATACACCTGGTCCCGGCCTTCAATACAGAAATCCACATCAATATCCGGCATGCTGATCCGGGAGGGATTGAGAAAGCGTTCAAAAATAAGGCCGTGTTCAATGGGATCCAGCGCAGTAATGCCCATGGCGTATGCCACCATGGATCCGGCAGCAGACCCCCTGCCCGGCCCCACCGGCACCCCGATTTTGTTCGAATGTTCGATAAAATCAGCAACGATCAAAAAATAACCGGGAAATCCCATATCCAGGATCACCCCGATTTCATAGTCAAGCCGTTCTCGGTAAAGCGTTTCATCCACATCCGGATTGGTTTTCTTAATGAGGTTAAGTCTTTCCTCAAAGCCTTTTATTGCTTTTTGTTTGAATAATTCATCTTCAGATTCTTCTTTGGTTACGGCAAACCGCGGGAAATGATAGGTTTTGGAGTCAAATTCAACATTGCACCGGGAAATCACCTCCCGTGTATTGTCAATGGCGCCTGGGAAATCCGAAAACGTCTGAACCATTTCATCGGCAGACTTAAAATAAAGCTGGTCAGAATCAAACCTGAACCGGTTCTGATTGTTAAAGGTGTCCCCGGTCTGGATGCACAGCAGGATTTCATGTGCTGTATTATCGCCCTTGGACAGGTAATGGCAGTCATTGGTAGCCACAAGAGGTATGGACAACCGCTTGCTGATGTCAAGCAGTCCTTCATTGACTTTGTGCTGGACAGCCATGCCGTTTTCCTGGATTTCCAGAAAATAATTATCCTCACCGAAAATATTCCGGTAAAATCGTGCCGACTCATCGGCACCATCCATATTGTTTTTGATGATATTCTGGGCTACCTGACCTTTGAGGCAGGCAGACAGGCCGATAAGGCCTTTGGAGTGACTGGCCAGAAGTTCTTTGTCAATTCTGGGTTTGTAATAAAATCCCTTTAACTGGGCAATGGACACCATTTTGCACAGATTTGCGTATCCCTGCCTGTCTTTGGCAAGAAGAACCAGGTGCGTCATTCCTTCCCGGTCTATCTGGGTTCTGTCATTCAGGGTCCTTGGCGCAACATAGACCTCACAGCCGATTACCGGCTTGACAGAGGCTTTTTTTGCTTTTTCATAAAAAGGAGCGACACCGAACATGGTGCCGTGATCCGTCATGGATACGGCATCCATGCCAAAGGCTTTGCATTGTTTAAAAAGAGAATCGAGTCGGATGGCACCATCCAGCAGTGAATACTCCGTATGCAGGTGCAGGTGGTAAAAAGGAGATGATAATTGACTCATTCGTTATTTATTTGCTTTCAACCCGGTAATTGGGAGCCTCTTTGGTAATAATGACATCATGAACATGGCTCTCCTTGAGACCGGCCGATGTGATCCTGACAAATCTTGCTTTCTCTTTGAGTTCCTGAATATCAGCAGCACCCAGATATCCCATACCTGCCTTGAGGCCGCCGATCATCTGGACAATGTTCTCTTTTACTGTTCCCCGGTAGGGAATTCTGCCAACGATACCTTCAGGAACAAGTTCTTCATCTTCTCCGGTATCTTTCTGGTAATACCGGTCTGAGCTGCCTTTTCTCATGGCTTCCACAGAGCCCATCCCGCGGTAGGCTTTGTAAGACCTGCCCTGGTAGATGACGATTTCACCCGGGCTTTCTTTGGTTCCGGCCAGAAGACTTCCCAGCATGACCGAATCCGCTCCGGCACCCAGTGCTTTGGGGATATCCCCTGAAAATTTTATCCCGCCGTCAGCTATAATCGGAACATCTTTGGCCTTTGAAATCTCTTTACAGTTCTGGATGGCGGTCAACTGGGGAACCCCTACACCAGCAACAATTCGGGTGGTACAGATGGACCCCGGGCCAATACCGATTTTCACGGCATCAACACCGGCATCAATCAAAGCTTTGGCCCCGGCTTCGGTCCCCACATTGCCGGCCACAAGCTGGCAGTCCGGATATGCAGCCTTTATCTTTTGAACGGCTGTAATAACATTTTTGGAATGGCCGTGGGAGGTATCAATAACCAGGGCATCCGTACCGGCTTTTAACAGAGCCTGAACCCTTTCCATCATATCGCTGCCAACACCAATGGCAGCCCCGGCCCGCAGCCGTCCAAAAGAATCTTTGCAGGCATTTGGATATTTTTTTATTTTCTCAATATCTTTGATGGTAATCAGCCCTTTGAGCTTGCCGCTATTGTCCACTACCAGTAATTTTTCAATCCTGTGCTTGTGCAGCATGACCTTTGATTCTTCAAGCGTGCATTTTTCAGGGACAGTGACCAGATTCTCACTGGTCATCACTTCCCTGGCCGGTTTTTCAAGCTGGGTTTCAAACCGCAGGTCCCTGTTGGTCACAATCCCTACAAGTTTATCCCCTTCTGTTACCGGAATGCCTGAAATCCGGTACTTTGCCATAATTTTAAGTACTTCTGAAATCGAGACATCCGGATGTATGGTTATGGGATCGACAATCATTCCGCTTTCTGATTTTTTAACTCTATCCACTTCAATGGTCTGTTCTTCAATGGAAAGGTTCCGATGAATAAATCCCAGGCCGCCGCACCTGGCCATTGAAATGGCTGTAAGCGCCTCGGTCACCGTGTCCATGGCCGCACTGACAATTGGGATGTTCAGCTCAAGCTCACGGGTCAGCCGGGTTTTGGTTTTGACTTCGTCCGGCAGAATTGCAGAGTAGTCGGGAATTAAAAGAACATCATCAAAAGAGAGTCCCTGTTCGGATAAAATATTGGACATAAGTTTGCCTCCAGAAAGGAAATTGTTTATTTATACTTTTTCATCGGCCTGATTAAATAGGGGTTTAAACCGGCGGTCTTTTTTGAAAAAAATCAAATAAGTATATAAACACGTTCTTTTACCAAAACTTGCTGTTTATAGCAAGATATATTGCTGATAATTTTACCACATTGTCGCACACAATAAGAATAGGGTTTCTTTTCAGGTCAAAAAAAGATAATACAAAAAATTAAAATGAATACACAAAGAAGCAAACCACCGCACGAACCGGACAAAAATTTTGACGACCTGGCCCATAAATTTAAAAGAAAAGTCTATGGCAATTTAAAAGGCCGCATCCGTCTGGAAGTCCTTAAAAGAGATCTGACAGAGTTTTTTCCTGACATCCTGGATAAAAACTGCCTGACACGGCTGCGCATTCTGGATGCCGGCAGTGGTCACGGTCCGTTTTCTCTTTTTCTTGCACAGCTTGGCCACCATGTGACCTTGTGTGATATTTCAGCAAATATGCTTGACCTTGCCCGGCAGGAAATTGATAAATATCATCTTCATTCCAGAACAACCATTATTCATGAGCCGATCCAGACGTTGGGAAAAAGCCAAACCGGCAGTTATGATATGGTCCTGTGCCATGCTGTGCTGGAATGGGTGGACGATCCACAGGAGATAATCGTGCACCTGCTTGATCATTTAAACCCGGGCGGAATTCTGTCCGTGACCTTCTATAATTTAAACGGGATGGTTTTTAAAAACCTGCTGCGGACCAATTATAAAAAAATTCTTAATCAAAAATATACCGGCTGGGCCGGGAGCCTTACGCCAACGCATCCATTAAAACCTGAAACAGTTTTAAACTGGTTTGAAAACCATGGGTTAACCTTGTTGTGTCATTCCGGCATGCGGGTCTTCCACGATTATATTCTAAACCTTGAGGACAAGGACCGCCATCCTGATGTCGTTGTGAAGCTGGAACTGGAGTTTTCAAGAAAGCTGCCCTTTAGGGATCTTGGCCGGTATCAGCACATCCTTTTGCAAAAAAGAAATGAATAATATCCTGAACTTATAAGGAGAACAAAATGAAGATCCTTCGGTTTAAAAGCGATGATAATAAAATTTATACTGGATGCGACTTTGACGGCACAACAGCCGCAGTGATTGACGGGGATATTTTTTCTAAATTTTCAGAAACTTCAGAACGAAAAACGGTGTGCCGGTTTCTGCCCCCGATTTCTCCGGCAGTTATTTTCTGTATCGGGTTAAATTACAAAATGCACGCCAGGGAAACAGGGCTGCAGCTTCCTGAATATCCGGTTCTTTTTATGAAAAACCTTGGAGCAGCCACAGGGCACTGCAGTGATATCCTTATCCCGGCGGTCTGTACTGAAAAACCTGAAGTCGATTATGAGGCTGAACTGGCAGTCATTATAAAAAGGAAAATCAAAAATATATTGCCATCCCAGGCCGGTGATGCAGTACTCGGCTATACCTGTGCCAATGATGTTTCTGCAAGAACCTGGCAGATGCATTCAGGCGGCGGCCAGTGGATACGGGGGAAAAGCTTTGATACCTTCTGCCCGTTCGGCCCGGTGATTGTAACACCTGATGAAATAAATGATCCTGATCATCTTGATATCGAGTGTATCCTGAACGGGAAAACCATGCAGAAAAGCAATACCAGTGACATGATTTTTTCTGTGGCTGAAATTATCTCCTATCTGTCGCAGTCCACCACGTTGCTGCCCGGAACGATTATTCTTACCGGAACACCGGGCGGTGTCGGATTTACAAGGGAACCCCCGGTGTTTTTAAAGCCCGGTGACCGGCTTGAGACAAAAATCGAGAAAATCGGTTGTCTGGAAAACACAGTGGTGCAGGAGGCGTAGACACAGGATGAAACTCAGACAGAAAATCAGAAACGGCATGATTCTGGTTTCTTTTTTTTTATTCCCTGCCCTTTTTTATTATCTGTCTCCTGTACTTATTATCCGTGCAGCTTCAAACGGTATAGTTAACGGCAGCTTTATCGTATTTATTTCCTTGTTTCTTATTTCCCTTGTTTTTGGCAGAGCCTATTGCGGATGGGTCTGCCCTGCTGCCGGCTGCCAGGAGGCCATTTTTTTATCAAGAGATAAAAACGTCGGAAAAGGTGATTATATAAAATGGGTTATCTGGTTTCCCTGGATTGGTGCGATCATTATTCTTGCATTTAAAGCCGGCGGCTATCACAAAATTGATTTTTTCTTTGAAACAGTCCATGGCCTTTTCATTGGAAATATCCAGGCACTGATCACGTATTATATGGTCTTATTCATTCTAATTGTCATTCCATGCTTTATTTTTGGAAAACGGTCTTTCTGCCATCATCTGTGCTGGATGGCAGAATTTATGATCATCGGCAGAAAAATAAGGAATCGATTAAACTGGCCGTCACTGAGGCTGATTTCTGATTCTGAAAAATGCAGCCATTGTCATGCTTGTGTTAATAACTGCCCGATGAGCCTTCCTGTTGAAAATATGATCCGTCAGAATAAAATGGAAAATGCCGAGTGCATCCTCTGCGGTACGTGTGTGGATGGATGTCAATTTGATGTCATTGCCTTTGCCTTTAAGCAATCGGAAAAGCTTTAAACGTTAATTTAATAAGAATGGATTGACACGGATTAATTTTCCGGCTAATTTGTCCTCTGGTCGATTGAAAATCGAAGGGTGTGTTTAACAAAAATGATCGGGCCAGACAGGAAATAACAAGGGCATGCTTTTAAAAATCAACGGTGAAAATCCCCAGGAACGCCAGATTGCCCGTGTGGTGGATATTCTTAAAAAGGGCGGTGTTGTGGTCTATCCCACAGACACCTTTTATGGTATCGGATGTGATATCATGAATAAAAAGGCCATTGAACGGGTATATGCCTTAAAGCAAAGAAACAAGACCAAACCGTTCAGTTTTATCTGTCCGGATTTAAAAGATATTTCAAAATATGCCAAGATTTCAAATTTTGCTTATCGAAATATGAAACGCCTGCTGCCGGGGCCGTATACCTTTGTTCTTTCCGGTTCAAAACAGGTGCCCAAGATGATGCTCACCAAAAGAAGGACCGCAGGAATCAGGGTGCCGGACAATCAAATTGCACTGGCATTGGCAAGGGGGCTGGGTCACCCGATTATTTCAACCAGTGCCACACATCCTGACGGCACGGTATTTGAAGATCCCTCGTTGCTGCACGATCATTTTATCCATTCTATTGAGGTGGTGATTGACGGCGGTCCTGTTCAGAACACACCGTCCTCGGTGATCTCTTTAATTGATGATGTACCTGAAATTATCCGATACGGCGCCGGTGATGTTAAGATCTTTGAATAGGGTTTCCGTCAGCCGTTTAATAAAGGTCATTTTGTCTTCCGGCGGATAAACCGGTTTTAATTCTTCCCTGATATCGGCCAGTTCTCCTGCCCAGGTAACGGCATCATCGAGATTTCCGATGCGGTCAATCAGTTTAAGACTCAATGCTTTCTGTCCGGTAAACACTCTTCCGTCCGCCAGGGCAGCCATTTTTTCCAGAGGAATTTTTCTGGCTTTGGCCGCATCCGTTACAAACTGCTGATGAAGTTCATCCACAAGAGACTGGAAGTATTGACGTTCTGAATCATCCAGTTCTCTTAACGGGGAGCCGGCATCCTTGAATTTTCCACTCTTGATAACCACAGGAGAAATTCCGATCTTTTTTGCAATTTCCATGAGATTGGTATATTCCATGATCACACCGATGGAGCCGGTAATGGTTCCGGGATTTGCTATAATCCCATGGGTTGCTGATGCAATATAATATCCGCCTGATGCAGCAACCGAGCCCATGGATGTAATGATTTTTTTCTGAGCCCTGGTTTTTTCTATCTCCCTGTAAATTTCCTGGGACGGACCAATCCCTCCGCCGGGTGAATTTATCCTTACAATGATCGCTTTGATGTCCTTATTTTTCCGGAACTCTTTAATTTCCCGAATTGTATTTTTGGAAGAAAGAATAACGCCATTGATTTCAACAATGCCGATGTTGCCTTTCCGGCTTAAGTTCTTCCTGGAAATCCGGCTGCCGACCATTGCGGTAGTGACGGATACCATAAAAATGACTGCCATGAACATCAGAGTAAAACAGGTGGCCATCATCAATGAAAAAAAAAGAAACGGATGTCTTCGAGCAAACATATTTAATTTCCTTTAATTGCAAAAGGGCCGGAACATTTAATTATGTCCGGCCCTTTTGTCGCTTATTTGAGTCTGCAAACGCTGATGGTCTGAATGAGATTATTCTTCTTTGTTCTCATCTCCGTCAGCAGCTGGTTCGTCGTCTTGAGTTTTGTTTGCTTCAATCTGTTCCTGGATACTGCTTCCCAGGATGGCACCAAAGGACGAGGTAGCCGGTTTCATGTTCTTTGCAAATTCTTCAAGATATTTATCATCATCGTCATCTTCAAGACGTTTGATGGAAAGTCCGATCCGTCTTTCATCTGAGTTGATGTTCATCACTTTAGCAGTAATGGTGTTGCCGATTTCATAATGGTCTTTCGGGCTTTTGATGTTTTCTTTGCTGATTTCTGAGACATGAACCAGTCCTTCGATCCCTTCTTCGAGTTCAACAAATACGCCAAAGTCGGTAAGATTGGTGATAACGCCGGAAATTTCCTTGCCGACTTCATACCGCTGTCCAACGGTTTCCCATGGATCCGCCTGGGTCTGTTTGATGCCTAAAGAGAACCGTTCATTGGCTTTGTCAATATCAAGAACCACCGCCTGAATGGTATCATTCTTTTTGTAGACTTCAGACGGATGTTTGATCCGTTTTGTCCAGGAGATATCAGAGATATGAACCAGTCCGTCAATGTCATCGTCAATGCCGATAAACAAACCGAATTCAGTGATGTTTTTAATTTTGCCTTCAATAATAGTGCCCACGGGATATTTCTGGGAAATCACTTCCCAGGGATTATCCACGGTCTGTTTAATACCCAGGGAAATTCTTCTGTTATCCGGTTTTAAATCAAGAACAACCGCTTCAACTTCTTCTCCCACTGTGACCATCTGGGATGGATGGCGGATTTTTCGGGTCCAGGACATTTCAGAAACATGGATCAGGCCTTCAACACCTTCTTCAAGTTCAATAAATGCACCATAATCGGTAAGACTGACCACTTTGCCCAGAACTTTGGAGTCAACCGGATATTTATCCACTGCAGTTGTCCAGGGATCAGGTGTGAGTTGTTTCATGCCCAGGGAAACTCTTTCTTTCTCAAAATCAAAAGAAAGAATCTTAACATTGATTTTATCACCAACAGCAAAGAGCTCAGATGGGTGTTTTACTCTTCCCCAGGAAATATCGGTAATATGGAGCAGGCCGTCTACGCCGCCGAGATCAACAAACACACCGTATTCGGTAATGTTTTTAACGATCCCTTCCATAACTTTTCCGTCTTCAATCGCTTCGAGGGTGGTTGTTCTGAGTTTGTCGCGTTCTGCTTCGAGAAGAACCCGTCTTGAAAGAACAATATTGTTTCTTTTCTTATTGTATTTAAGAATTTTGAATGTGTAGGTCTGGTTGACCATTTCGTCCATGTTCCGGATGGGCCGAAGGTCAGCCTGTGATCCGGGAAGAAATGCAGTCAGACCGATATCAACGGAGAATCCGCCTTTGACCCGGCTGGTAATAACTCCTTCAATTGTGCCGTCTGCATCGTAGATGTCTTTAATGGCATCCCAGACTTTGACTTTTTTAGCCTTTTCATGGGAAAGCAGAACTGTTTCTTCTTCTTCGTCCCACAATTCAATCATGACTTCAAATTCATCCCCGACATTAACGTTGATTTTGCCGTCTTCATCAAGGAATTCATGAATGGAGATTTGACCTTCGGATTTATACCCGACGTCTACAAGAACAGTGTCTCTTCCAACAGAGATGACTGTTCCTGTCACAACCTGCCCTTCTTCGAATTTTTTAAGGCTGGACTCGTAGATGCCCAACAGCTCTTCCATGGTTTCTTCACCGGTGATTTCAGGTTCCAGTGCGTCTTGTTCTTCTAAGGTTTCAGTGTTCATTTTTTGGTTTTCGTTTTCTTCAGAATTGTTGTTCATTAATATTATTCCCCCTAAGCGTATTTTTATACCCATACCCAGGGCACAACAAATTACCTGGGGACTTGAGTACAATTGATCCTTATACCAATAAAACCATAGAAAGGCAACAGATTTATCGTTATTTTCCAGCTGTTTCTATTATCCGGATCATCTTATCTACCACCTGCTCAACAGTAAGAAGTGAGGAATCTATTTTTACAGCGTCTTCAGCAGCCTTCAGCGGGGCTGTTTTTCGCGAAGAATCGTTCTTATCCCGGGTTTTGATCTCTTTTTCAACCGTTTCAATTTCTTTTGATCCACAGTCAAGCTCATCAAATCGTCTTTTGGCGCGGACGCTTAAATCAGCGAATAAAAAGAATTTATGGGAGGCTTTAGGAAAAACAACCGTTCCCATATCACGGCCTTCGAACACGGCATCCTGAGAATTTGCGATATTTCGCTGAATATCCAGCAGGGCTGAGCGGACAAGTGGATTGGCTGATGTTGCTGAAGCCAGCATGGAAATTTGAGGAGTACGGATAAAACCGGAGATATCTTTTCCTGAGGAGAGCAGGATTAACTGATCCTTTTCCATCACAAAATTTAAATCAAGCTGTTTTAAAAATGCATCCAAAGCCTGATCATTTTCCCAGTTGACCTGCTGTTGGGAGATTTCATATGCCACAGCCCGGTAAAGGGCACCGGTGTCAACGTAAACGCAGCCCAATCTTTTTGACAATGCTTTGCTTACGGTGGTTTTGCCGGCTCCGGCCGGTCCGTCAATGGTAATGATTCTAAAAGCCATGGGGGATCATTCCTGTTATTGTTGAAGCGATTTTTTCAATGCCTGAATAAATTTTTCATTCTCCTGTCTTGTTCCGGCATTGATGCGAAGAAAGGTATTAAACCCGTAGGATTTCATGGATCGTACAATCACGCCTTGCCTGAGCATATCTTCAAATACGCGGGTGGCATTGGTTTTTATATCAAACATCATAAAATTGGACTGGGTGGGCAATGGTGAAATGCCCATCTTTTCCAATTGACCGGTTAAAAAATCCAGGCCGTTGTGAGTGGTCTGAATGCTTTTTTTCAAAAAGGCTTCGTCTCCAAGCGCCGCAACAGCCGCAGCCTGGGCCAGACCGTTTACATTAAACGGCTGCCGGATACGGTTTAAAATTTCTGCAATTTCGCTGTCCATAATGCCGTACCCGACTCTGAAACCGGCCAGTCCATATGCTTTGGAAAAGGTTCTAAGCGTCACCACCCTCGGGTCTGTCAACGGATCATTCAATGCATTGTACACCTGTTCATCCCGGACGAATTCAATGTACGCTTCATCCATGACAATAATCACATCATCAGGCACATTTCGGGCAAACCATCTGAATTCTTCTTTCGTGATCGTGCTGCCGGTGGGATTAAACGGGTTTGTAACAAATATCAGCCGGGTTCTGGGAGTTATTCTGCTTATAAGGCCTTCCAGATTTGTCGTATAATTTTTCAAAGGGATCATCACCGGACAGCCTTTGGCTGTCTTGACACTGATTTCATACATCAAAAAAGACGGCAGCGGCATCAGTGCCTCATCGCCGGGATTTAAATATGCATGGGCCAGAAGGGCAATAATATCATCAGACCCGTTCCCGAGCACAATATTGTCTGATGTTACTTTAAATTTTTCAGCAATAGCCAGATTCAGGTCATGACCGGAAGATTCCGGGTACCGGTTCATTTCATTGAGATGGGCAAGAACCGCCTCATTCACCTCTGGTGAAAATCCGATGGGGTTTTCATTGGAGGCCAGTTTCACAGCACTTTGGATATTGAGTTCCCGTTCAAGTTCCTTGATCGGTTTGCCTGCTTCATAGGGTTTGATGGTTGCGATCTGATCGCTGACTCTAAATTTCATACGTTCGTTCCAGTCAATTCCTGCATAGGGTTTGATTGATTAGAAAGGAATATACTTAGTTATGATTTGAATTTTTGTCAATGGTTATGATAATTATGTCATTTAAACAGATAAATCAAGTAAGGAAACTCAATGGGAAAGCGTGTTAAAACCGGGCTGGAAAACCTGATATCACATCCGCCGGACGATCTTGAAAACAAGCGGCTCGGACTGCTTTGCAATCCTGCATCGGTTGACTATCAGTTCAGCCATGCATCACACCTGATCAATGAAAAGTTCCCCGGGCAGCTAAAGGCGCTTTTTTCACCCCAGCACGGCTTTTATGCTGAAAAACAGGATAACATGATTGAATCGGATCATTTTATTGAACCGGATTTAAACATTCCCATATACAGCCTTTATGGGGATACCCGCATACCTACTGCTCAAATGCTGGATTCCATAGATATTCTGCTGGTTGATATTCAGGATGTCGGCACCCGGGTTTATACTTTTATCTATACAGTTTCCTATTGCCTTGAAATGGCAGCAAAACTCAATAAAAAGGTGATGATTCTTGACCGGCCGAATCCCATTGGCGGGATACAGGTCGAAGGCAACCTTCTGTCCCGGAACTGTTCTTCTTTTGTAGGACGGTACGAGATTCCCATGCGTCACGGCATGACCATTGCGGAAATCAGCCTGTTTTTTAACCGGCACTGCCACATCGGCTGCGACCTTTCCATTATTCCCATGAGCGGATGGAAACGAGCCATGTACTGGCGGGATACCGGTCTTGCCTGGGTGGCCCCCTCCCCTAACCTGCCCACACCTGAATCTGCCATGGTTTATCCGGGCCAGGTGATTTTTGAAGGAACCAATGTTTCTGAAGGCCGGGGGACCACGCAGCCCTTTGAATTTTTTGGCGCGCCGTATATTAATTGTGATAAGATTCAGGCTCATGTACATGGACGGCTGCCCGGTGTTCATTTAAGACCAATTCATTTTGAACCCACATCCGGCAAATGGCAGGGAAACGTCTGCAACGGATTCCAGATCCATGTATTATCGACCTCTGATTATCAGCCCTTTCTGTCATCCTTGATCCTGATGCAGGCCGTCATCTGTCATCACGGCAATGAATTCTCCTATAAAAAGCCACCGTATGAATATGAGTTTAAAAAACTCCCTATTGACCTGATTATCGGCAGCAAGCACCTGAGAAAAAAAATTGAATCAAACAAAGATATCTGTAAATTGTCTGATCAATGGCAGCCTGAGCTTAATCAATTTAAAAAATTATCCCGAACGGTATACCAATATGACGAATAAAAAAAACGCCGGCTCATGGCAGCGGATGAGCTTTAAAGGAAACAAGGTCTGGGCACAGACCGATGAGAATAACAACCTGCTTATTGACAATGGAAAAGTTCTGATTAAATACAATTTGAAACAGGATTATGAATACCGGGTTCATTTAAACAGTTTAAAACCGGAAGACCAGGCCGTACCTGCCCAAAAAAAGTCACCTCCGTCTAAAAAACAGGCAGGGTCACTAAGCGGGAAAAAAAACAATGCAGGTAATTCAACTGCTCCTTTAAAACCTGTAAAATCAACTGAAGCAACAGACATTCCTGAATCCTGTATTCGAATTTATACGGACGGAGCCTCGTCCGGGAATCCCGGTCCTGCCGGAATCGGGGTTTTGCTCCTTTATGGGGAAAAACAAAAAAAGATTTCCGAGTATATCGGTATTGGAACAAATAATATTGCAGAATTGACAGCCATTAAAACTGCATTAAAAGAACTTAAACGATATGACCTGCCCGTGCGGATTTTTTCTGATTCAAGTTATTCGATCGGTTTGCTGACCAAGGGATGGAAAGCAAAAAAGAACCAGGAGCTGGTGGCCGAAATAAAGGAATTAATGACTAAATTTTCAGATCTGGCCTTTATAAAAGTGAAGGGGCATGCAGGTATAAAAGAAAATGAGGTTGCAGATTTCCTGGCAACCTCAGCCATAAAAAAAGGCCTGGTTTGAACAGGCCTTTTATCCTAATAATCTATATAATCTATTCGTGTGTGTAACGGAAGAATATAATCAGGCTTCTTTAGCATCATCCTTTTTCCAGGAATCTTTAAGTTCATCAAACCCGAGATAAAGAGCAAGACCACCGCCCAGTAAAAGTACCGGCGGGACAACGCCTTTAAGAATGGTAATTATTTCACCGAACCAGATTGCCAGTCCGACAATGCCAAGAAGTACTGCAACCGCACCACCGATTAATGTTTTCATAACAAGGACCCTCCTAATGATTAAAATCTAAATTCATTCTATGGTTATTTACTATTAAGCACTTATGAAAAATGTCAATATCAGAAGTCCTAAAAATAACACAATGCTTTGTTTTTAGCAAGATGATTTTAAGATTGCCATTCTAACCTACCTCTGATAATTAAAGAGGGCTTGGATTTTTTTAATACCGTTCTGCAGTGAAGGATATAATGCCATTATTTCAAACCCTTAAAACCTTAATACGTAAGGTCAGGAATTTTTTTCGCTCCACAACCGAATGTATTGATACCCATTCTCATGACTGGTTTTTATGCTTTTATCCCGGTAATTCAGGTCTCTTTACCAAGATTCTGATCCGCCGGCTGGTGAACAAGATAAATTTTGATGACCACAATATAAAAAAAATAAAAAACATCAATTCAGATGCCATTGTTGTCTATGCCAGCAAAAACAAGCGGATACTTGATTTTATTTACTATCATACAAAACTTAAAAGTCTTGATCTGCCCTAT
>JBNKNP010000138.1:0-1630 GCA_050293905.1 Desulfobacteraceae bacterium
CAGCATCCCCTGGGTTCCCTCCTGCCAATCGCTCTATTCTCACCAATATGCGAGCACGTGCGCGGGTATCATTCAAATTATCAAGCCACTTAGCAAAATTATCAGTTTTGCGAATTTCAATCATGGCCATATTGTAGCCACATGACTACACTTTGTCAATATGAATTAAAATGTCATTTTAGGTAAACGCCCCGCTAAACGGCGAGCGGTAGCGAGTCCGGTGGAGGCCACGTTTTTTGTGGCCGGAACGAATTTAAGCGGTTTGTTATGTGTTTTAGCAACCGCATTGAATTTTATGACCCGCACGAGCCTCTTTGCCATGTGTTTCGTAGCCATCTCTACGCCACCAATCGATACCACCAAGAAGCTCTTTGACATTGAAACCTAGCTCAGACATTTTTAACGCCCCTTTTGTAGAGGCATTGCACCCAATACCATCGCAATACGTGACATAAAGTTTGCTCTTATCAAGATGGTTCGTTGTACCTTTACTCATGGTTCTATGGGGGATATTGACGGCTGTAGGAATATGTTCAAGTTCATAAGCTTCTGATGAGCGAGCATCAATTACGATCACGTCACCCCCATTATTCAATAATTCACTCAGATCCCAGGAGTCCGTTTCGTATTGTAATTTTGCTTTATAGAATTCTTGCTGATCCATCGGGATTTTTCCTTCTATTTACACATAACAATATGATGTGCGGTTCCGTCTATTCTCCTATTATCCGGCAGCTACCCGCATATCCTGAAAATTTTAATTTGTCCAACCAATATAGATGGGCTGGATTAAAACCGAAAATCAACTTTAGTTGGAAATATAGCTGAACGAATAGGATTTTACCAGACAAACTTTAATTTTCAAATTTGACCGCGCAAGGTCATGACTTCCAGTTAAAAAAATAAGATTACTTTTTAGAATAAATCCTGCAATATCGCTGCGTAAAAATTGGGGGGAAAAATCACTATCAGTGATTTGAAAGGCCTTATTTATTTCTGTTCTGAATGCAGGCCGTATTTTGGCAATGGCGGCAGAAATGCAGCCGGAGGCCCAGTAAATGACCGCCGTAAAGCGCTGTAAACAGGGCCAGAATCATGGGCTGAAAAGAAAGCCAGTAAAGCGGCAGAAAAAATATTCCATACAAGACGCCAACAAACAGAATCTTTTCATATCGATTCAGCGGGCCGCTGCGTTTTGAGGAAATAATCTTTTTCATGAAAGGGGCAGGGACCTGGACACAGTCATTGGCCATATGCAGATGCGGACACCGGGGGCATACAGTGTATCTAACCAGCAGCAGGATGCCGGTAAACGCAAAAGCCAAATAAGCGATGCCAAGGCCGGGATGGGTCTGATAAAGGCCATAGGCTGCCACGGCAACGCCGGCATTGAAGGTGATCTGCGCATACAGCTTTTCGCCGAAAGTAAAGACAGAGACGGCATTATTTTCCAAAGAATCCATTTTTCACCTCTGATTCAATATTTTATACTGTCCGGAATCCATCAATTGCCTTACGATTTCCACGACAGAATCCGGTGCCGCGTATTCCGGGTAAGTGCGGAACAACACCATCGCACGGGAAATTTCGTCCAATTCAGACAGACGGTCTTTTACGGTTTGACTGCTTA
>JBNKNP010000139.1:0-4924 GCA_050293905.1 Desulfobacteraceae bacterium
TGGCCCCCACAGACCCTTTTTCAGGCACCACCGGGATAATGCCGGCATTTAACAATTGGGCCAGCTTTTCAATGGTTTCAAGGCGCAGGCCGGAATTCCCCCGGCAGAAATTATTGATGCGCAGGGCCATCATGGCCCGGACCACATCGTCGTCCACGGGCTTTCCCATGCCGGCCGAATGGCTGAACAGAATATTTTTCTGCAGTGTTTTTGTGTCTTCTTTTGAAATGGCCACCTGGGACAAGGCGCCAAACCCGGTGGTAACTCCGTAAATTCTTTTTTCCTGTTCAACCCATTTGTCAATAAGCGTTCTGGCCTGGTGGATCCGGGGTTTGGATGATTCTGAAATCACAACCTGTGCACCCTCCCTGGCGATCTTTACCAGTTCTTCAAGACAAAAATTTGCACCGTTTAAAACAATGGGATCTGACATTTGTATCCTCTTGTATGACTGTTCTCAAAGCCGGTCCGGCAATCATGGGCGATGCATTGAATTTTGGGAAAACCTTGATTTATCTCCCATACTTGTATAAACAAATATATAGATCCCCCATAATCCTGTCAATCATTCAGGAGAAAAATCATGGACCTGAAAGCAAAACTGCTCAAAGACTTAAACATCGGATGCGGCACGGCACGGCCGGTGAAAGCTCCCACCGGCAGCAGTATTCACTGCAAAGGATGGCAGCAGGAAGCAGCCCTTCGCATGCTGTGCAATAACCTTGACCCTGAAAACGGCGAAGATCCGGACCGGCTGATTGTTTACGGCGGCCTTGGCAAAGCCGCCCGGAACTGGAAATGCTTTGATGCCATCATCCGCTCTCTGCTTGATCTTGAAAACGATGAAACCCTGCTGATCCAGTCCGGAAAACCGGTGGGGATTTTAACCACACACCCCGGAGCACCCCGGGTGCTTATTGCCAATGCCAACATTGTTCCCCAGTGGGCCAACTGGGACACCTTTCATGACCTGGATAAAAAAGGACTGATCATGTACGGCCAGATGACGGCAGGCTCCTGGATCTATATCGGCACCCAGGGCATTTTACAGGGCACCTATGAAACCTTTGCTTCGCTTGCTGAAAAACACTACCAGTCTGACCTTGCCGGGAAAATTGTCGTTACGGCCGGACTGGGCGGCATGGGCGGTGCCCAGCCCCTGTCCGTTACCATGGCCGGCGGTGTGGCCGTCTGCGTGGAAATCAATCCGGACCGGATTCAAAAACGGCTGAAAACAAAATATCTGGATACAACAGTTCCGGACCTGGATACGGCCATCCGGGAGGCGGAAAAAGCTGCCGATGAAAACCGTGCGCTTTCCATCGGTCTGTGCGCCAATATATGTGATGTCCTGCCGGCCATGCTGGGGAAAAACTTTATCCCGGACGTGATTACGGATCAGACCAGTGCCCATGATGAACTCAACGGGTATTTTCCCCAGGGGTTAAGCATGGAACAGGCACTGTCCTTGCGAAAAACCGACCCGGATACTTATAAGGAAAAAGCCCTGACCTCCATGGCCGGCCATGTCAGGGCTATTCTTGAGATGCAGTCAAAAGGCGCTGTCGCCTTTGATTACGGCAATAATTTAAGGGCCCAGGCCATGAAAAAAGGGGTGGACAATGCCATGGATTATCCCGGGTTTGTACCGGCCTACATCCGGGAGCTTTTCTGCAGGGGCGAAGGCCCTTTCAGGTGGGCTGCCCTGTCAGGAGACCCTGAAGATATTGCCGTCACCGACCGGGAACTGATCAAATTATTTCCCCATAAAACCAAAATGATTAACTGGCTGACCATGGCCGAAGAAAAAATCGTCCACATGGGCCTGCCCTGCCGGATCTGCTGGCTGGGATACGGGGAAAGGGAAAAGGCGGGAAAATTATTTAACGATCTTGTCAGGGACAAACAGGTCAAAGCGCCCATCGTGATCGGAAGAGACCACCTGGACTGCGGATCTGTGGCCTCCCCGTTCCGGGAGACAGAGGCCATGAAAGACGGGTCTGATGTGGTTGCGGACTGGGCATTGCTCAACTGCATGACCAGTGTGGCATCCGGTGCCACATGGACGTCCTTCCATGACGGCGGCGGCGTGGGCATCGGATATGCCCTGCATGCCGGCCAGGTCACGGTTGTTGACGGCACACCCGAAGCTGAGAAAAGAGTCACCACGGTTCTTCGAAATGATCCGGGCACCGGGATTATCCGCCTGGCTGATGCCGGATACGATACTGCCGTGCGTGTGGCCCGGGATAAAGGGGTGAAGCTTCCCATGATCAACATGTATGCCCACACCCCGTAAACCGGCAGCAGAGCGCGAGGAAAAAACAATGGAACAGCTTCTTTCCGGAAAGATAAACACCGTGTTTGTCAACTGCCGCCTGGCCACCATGAAAAAAGCCCGGCTCTCTGTGATTCAAAACGGGGCCCTGGCAGTAAAAGATAAAACCATTGCCTGGGTGGGTGAACAAGATGACCTGGAAAATATATTGGCAACACAAAACATTCACCCGGCCCAAACCATTGACTGTAAAAACAACTGGATTCTGCCCGGGTTTGTGGACTGCCACACCCACCTGGTCTGGGCCGGCACCCGGGCGGATGAGTTTGAAATGAGGCTGAACGGGGTCCCCTATGAAACAATAGCCCGAAACGGCGGGGGGATTTTTTCCACGGTTCAGGCCACCAGGAAAGCAAGCGTGGATGAATTATTCCACGTTTCTTCAAAGCGGCTGACCACCCTCATGAACCAGGGCATTACCACCATTGAAATCAAATCCGGGTACGGGCTGGACACGGAGAACGAACTTAAAATCCTGCAGGTCATCAAGCTGCTGGACCGGTCTTTTCCCGTCCATATTGAAGCCACCTTTTTAGGGGCCCATGCCCTGCCCCCTGAATTTAAAAATGATGCAAACGGCTACATTGATCTGGTCACACAAACCATGATGCCTCAAATTTCGGACCGAAAACTTGCCACGGCCGTGGATGCCTTCTGCGAAAACATCGCCTTCACCCCCGCGCAGACCAAACAGGTATTCCAAAAAGCAAAAGAGCTGGGATTCAACATCAAGCTGCATGCGGAACAGCTTTCCGATTCAGGCGGTGCAGCCCTGGCCTCCGGATTCAACGCGCTTTCCTGTGATCATCTGGAATATCTCTCTGAAACCGGTGCAACAAAAATGGCCGACCATCGTGTTACAGCCGTGCTTTTACCCGGGGCATATTATTATCTAAGCCAGACCCGGAAACCACCCGTCCAGACCCTGCGGGATCTGAATATCCCCATGGCCCTGGCCACGGACTTAAACCCCGGTTCCAGCCCGGTATTCTCCATGCCCCTGATTTTAAACCTTGCCTGCAATCTGTTTTCCTTGACATGCGAAGAAGCCCTGGTGGGTGCCACCTTAAACAGTGCAAAAGCACTGGGGCTTGATCAAAAAAAAGGAAGCCTGGAGCCTGGAAAAGATGCAGATCTTGTGGTCTGGGACATCGACTCGCCCATTGATCTGTGTTACATGACCGGCATCCATCCGGTTAAAACCATCATGATCCAGGGCAGGATCGTAAAATGATTATCCCTAAAAAATATGTTTAAAGGAATCCATCATAAAAAATGAAACAAAAGCAAGTTGGCATCGTTCTTTTTAATGATATTGAGGTCCTCGACTTTTGCGGCCCGTTTGAGGTGTTTTCAGCAACCCGCCTCAGTGAGGGGGCACGGCGGTCTGAGCCTTCACCATTCAAAGTATCTCTTATCGCTGAAGCTCTTGACCATGTGATTACGACAGGCGGAATGAAAGTCAATCCTCAATATTCATTCGGCAATTGTCCGCCAATAGACATCCTCGTTGTGCCGGGGGGATGGGGGACGCGCAGGGAATTAAACAATCCGGTTATGCTCGAATGGCTACGCAAGCAGAGTGTTGAAATTGAGACACTGACTTCCGTGTGTACAGGATCCATGTTACTGGGATCTGCTGGCCTGTTGGACGGGTTGCATGCTACAACGCACTGGCGTTCATTAGACTGGATGCGGGACTCTTTTCCTGAAGTGATCGTTGAGTATGAACAGCATGTGGTTTCGGATGGCCGCGTAATAACTTCAGCTGGTATCTCGGCAGGAATCGACATGGCTCTTAAAGTGGTTGCACGGTATTATGGTAAGGATGTTGCACAGGCAACGGCCCGGCATATGGAATATCCATTTCCGGTCAGCAATGAACGCAGGATACGTCTCTGAAGCACCCACTCTTCATCTGAAATGACAAGGAGATCATAAATGAACATAGGAATATACATTTACGACAATGCCGAAGTTCTTGATTTTTCCGGTCCTTTCGAAGTCTTCAGTGTTGCAAAACGATTGGCAGAAAATGACTGGAACGTATTTCTGATCTCTGAAAAAGGCTCGGCGATAACTGCGCGGGGTAACTATCTTATTCAACCCCATTACTCAATATCAAACCATCCGGAACTTGATATTCTTCTGGTCGTTGGCGGTGTTCATACCGAGGAAGTAAAAAAGGGAAATGTCATCCGGTGGATATCAAAAAATTCCGAATCAGCTAAAATAACAGCATCCGTGTGTACCGGCTGCTTTCTATTAGCAGAAGCAGGCTTGTTAAACGGCCTTTCCGTAACAACACATTGGGAGGATATTCCGGATTTGAGATCCCAATATCCTCTTCTCAATGTTTTAGAAAATCAACGCTGGGTTCAAGCCGGAAAGTATTTGACTTCAGGCGGCATCTCCGCTGGTATGGACATGAGCTTATTTTTGGTTTCCGAACTTGAATCTACGGAGCTGGCTGAAAAAACGGCAAAACAGATGGAATATCGGTGGGAAAAGGGGAAGTTCATTCCTGGAGCATAAACTCCTTGCTTGTCATCTCTCAGCCTCCATACAAATGAATAACAAAAACAG
>JBNKNP010000140.1:0-10217 GCA_050293905.1 Desulfobacteraceae bacterium
GTCGGTACGGGTGCATCAGCATACGGGGCTTCATGTCCTGAATCCAGAAATAATCCTTTCCTTCCTTTCCATAGCGCAGAGCCCCGATATACATCATCGCTTTTTTCTGGGCAGCCTTACGCGTGGCCATGCCGATCTGGACCTCCCGCTCGGTCTCAGCAAGCAGACTCAAAGCCGTGTTGGTCAGCTCCTGGATCATTTCGCGCTTACGGTCAATCAGAATATTTTCAAAAGTTGGAAGAACCATTCCCCATATGGTGGTAACAAAGAGCAGAAAAGCCAGTAGTGACGGTAAAACAATACGGGGTCTGAACTGTCCCCAGGCCCCCCTTTCCGCTGCTTCATTATAAGCAATTACGGCTTTGGTCATTTCCTGGGTTGAACCACACGGGCCGGGTGCGGCGCTTAAAGATCGAACGAACCGTTTCCAGCTCTCTTTGGGCATGTCGATTCCACACGCAGAGAGCGTTGTTCCGGTGATGCTGTGTAAATCGGTTCCCATGCTCGTGAGGAGCTGATGTTGATACGCCAGATCCTGGAGCATTTTCAGTTCTGATTGAGGGGTGTCCGGGCCGCACGTCACTTCAAGTCCGTCAAGTCCCATCTGTTTTAATTTTTTAACCCAGTGATCCAGGGTTTCAGGATCTGATTCAAATACTTGGGGATGGGCCCAAAAAGCTTTGCCTCCGGCGCGATGGACCAGGGCAATGGCTTCCTTGATGTCAAGTTTTCCATTTGCAGTGATACCTGCTACTGGTTTTTTCCCCGACTTTCTGGGAGATTGGGAAGGAAGCTGCCTCAAAGCGCCCTGTTTACGGGAAATCCGTTCGTAGCTCATATGCTGAAGCGTTGTCTTGAGCTCTTCGTGGTGCCGGTCAACGCCGTAACCCAACAGATGGATATCCCTGCCCTCAACCTGGCTGGATATTTCCACCCCTGCCAGAAAACCAATGTTGTAATTTTTAAGCGCTTCGTGGAAGCGGGGGATCCCCTCGATCGAATCATGGTCGGTCAAGGCGGCATATTCAACACCTGCGCCGGCCAGCTTCTCAGCAAGTAATTCCGGAGTAAGTTCTCCATCGCTGAATACCGAATGGCAGTGCAGGTTGACGCGGGTGGTCTGTTTCATCCTCAGTTATCCCCCCCTCCCGGGTAAGTTTCATCAGCTGTTTTAATACTGCTGCATAATAACATCTAATAAATATTATTGGAAGATCCCTTAAGACGGCCTTTTGGGGACGAAATAAAAAACGCCGGCCCTGAAAAACCAGAGTCGGCGTTTTGTTTTTAGCTAAACAGGTTCAGTTTTAGTCATCTGAATCCGGTTTGTGAGCAAGGGCCATGAATTCCTCGGGATTTTTCCCTCTGTCGGAAGTAATTGAGCTGACGATGAACACCACCAGTGAAGAGGCAACAACACCGAACAGGCCGGGTCCACCTGCGACAGGCAAGCCAAAAAGGCTGTATTTAGCACCTTTGACAAAGAGCAGTACGATGAACAGTACGGAAACGCCAAGTCCTGTCAAAATACTGGCAATGACGGCCTGCTTTGTAGTCTTTTTCCACCACAGGGTGGACAGCATGGCAGGAAAAATAGCGCTGGCAGCAATACCAAAGGCCAGCATAACCAGCCAGGCAATATTCTCTTTTTTAAGCAGAACAGCCAGGGAAACCGCAATAGCTGACATAAGAAGAGTAGTAACCTTTGCAATATTAAGTTCCTGCTTTTCCGTAGCATTGGGGTTGATATAGACTTTGTAAAGGTCATGGCTCACAGATGAGGCCACGGTAATCATCAATCCTGCCGATGTTGACAGAACCGCTGCTATTGCACCTGCAGCACCGATTGCCATCAACCAGGATCCACCGACTTTATGGCTGATTACCAGAACCGCCATATTTTTAGCCAGTCCGACGCCAACCGGTCCCTGGGAAATCCAGGTTACCAGTTTGGGATAAATCGACGGGAACAGGAGAAAGCCCAGGATAATGGCAAACAGATAAAAAATACCAAGGTTGACAATACACAGGGCAACACTCTTTTTAGCGGCCCGGGCACTGGGAACGGTAAAGAACATGATCAGGATATGGGGCAGGCCGGCAGTACCGAATACCAGTGCGATAACAGTGCTGAGCATGGCCAGCGTACTGCTTGTTTTAACACCGATGCTCATGGTTGTCGGGGCATCAGGCATCATCTGCCGTGCAAGAGCAACAGCCTGATCAGCAGGCAGATCTTTTATGGCCGCTACAACAGCCTGGTTCTTACCGGCAAGAATCGGCGGTACGGTTTGAGCTGCTTTTTCGATAATCGCGTAGAAAGAACCGTCTCCGATGATGAAATATGCCATGATCGTCAATACAACCATGGTGCCCCATAGAAAAGAGGCTTGAATGACCTGGTTGTAAAGCGTGGCTTTCATACCGCCGAAGATGATGTAAATGCTCATGAGGATACCCAGTCCGATAGTGACCCAGACAAAGTTCCAATGCAGCAGCAGTTCAAAGAGAAGTCCGGCGCCGAGCATCTGGGGCACCAGGTAAAAGGTCGAAATGATCACGGTGCACAGCATGACAGCCAGTTTGATGCGGTCGTCGGGAAAACGGCTGTGTAATGCACCGGCTACCGTATAGGAGCCGATATTACGAAGCGGGCCAGCAATCAGGAGCAGCACAGCCATGTAGCCGCCGAAAAAACCAATGGACAGCCAGATAGAATCAATGCCGAACACACCGATGTCACCGGCACATCCAAGAAAGCTGGCAGCGGAAAGATAACTTCCGGTCATGGCGATACCCACCTGCATCCAGGGCACACCTTTGCCTGCAACATAGAAATCACTGGCCGATTTAGTAGACCGGCTTGTCCACCAGGTAATAAAGATACTGACCAGAACGAAAAAAAGGATAAAACCGATAACAATGGGAACATTCAGCTCTGAATCTGATCCGCCGCCGGATTCGGCAGCGAAACCGAGGGTCGGAATCAACAGTGTCATCAAAAAAGAGTATAGAAATTTAAAATTCATTTTGCCCTCCAGAACCAAAGGATCATAATCAGCCAGGAAACTGGAAAAACAAGCAATGACATCAGCAGTCCCAGGGGCATTCCCAGAACCGGCAGAACAGCGATTTCCTTAAACGTAGGCGTCTGAATGAGTGCAGCCGCCAGATAAAAAATAAAAAATATAAAAAAGAGACCAAAATTCACCAGCACCTTCTGGCGCATGATGTTTGAGGCCTGCGGGCTACTAGACATACATTTTCTCCTTCATCAATATAGCCTCCCCCCCACGGGAGGAAAATGTGTTATTAAGGGCTTTGCCCTTTCCAAAAAAAAAGCCCTGCTCACAAGAACAGGGTTCCAACCACTCGTTCAAAAAACATCTGACCGTAACAGATGTATACTGATTTGTCAATAAAAAAAAATCATCATAACGCCGGATCGGCAGACAGGGCAGCGGATTACCGGTCTTTCCGCATTGGATACTGCATTGATGGGTGAGCAACCCGTGCAACCCGGGATGGGGAAATTACGTCTGAGCTGATTCCAGTTCTTATATGCTCTAAATTTTGTTCCGCTAAAGGAAAAAAACTCACTTCGTTCAAACAGTTTTTCCTTTTTAACGCTCCACTGCATAAAGAGCATATACAGACCTGTAACCCGACGCTCAGCCCGCAACCTCCCCATCCCTTCTGCAGATAATACCGGCTGTTTGCCGGCTTTACATGCGCCACCTGCATTTCTCCTGATTGACAAGCAGTTTTCGCCTTGACATATACAAGTTTCCTGGCATAGATTATTACGCAAGGTAATTTTACTCGATTTTAACACATTTTATAAGTTATCAGGGCAAACAGACATGATAATTAATGGTTATGTGTTAAAAATGAACATACCTTCTCGATATATTAATTTGGATTTTATGATCGATGCAAATAGAATAAACGCATTACAAAAATTGGATGCGATGAATCAACTTGAGTTGTGGCATCAAAATGATGTTATCCAAATTTTAATGTGCGATATAGCACAAGATGAGGCAAGAAAAGGGAAAGGTGGGCACAAAAGATATCCAAAAGCATTTCAATACATAGATTGTAAAACTTTTGACTCCCATAAACAACAACCTGAATATCAGGCTATTCGGAAAATTTTATGGCCCTCGAAAACAAAGCTTACTCCAAACGAAAAAAACGATATCGCTATTGTTTTCCATGCAATGCTTAATCATTGTGTGCTTATTACAAATGATGGAGCCTCTAAAAAACAGCCAGGTGGAATATTAGGTAATCGAGATCAATTAAAACAAGAATTAGGTGTTACAATTTTATGGGATTTTGAGGCTGTCAATTTGGTTAGAGGAAAAATAGCTGAAAGAGATAAAAGGACTTATCGATTGTCAAAAAAGTTGAAATTAAACTTACCTGATTGGTTTGAGAAAGATTAATTAAAAAATCAAACTAAAACCACATAACCAGCGGGTCAACCGGACAGCAAGGGGCTGCTTTTCAAAAAATATTGAACCACTTTTGAAATGGTGCTACTTTCAACTAATTTTATTGGAAACCCTTGCTGCCCGTTACCCTTAACGTTAACTATTATAAAATTTGGAAGGAAAACTAATGTTAAAAAAAATTTGTATCATCACTCTCATTCTTTTTGGATTATCTGCTACCTCCAACGTCTATGCAGGTATCTATACTGACGATTTATCAAGGTGTATTGCAGAAACAACTACCGAACAAGACCGCATTGAATTCGTTAAGTGGATGTTTGTCGCAATGTCAAAGCACCCAGCTGTTAAATCATTTGGATCAGTCTCCGAAACTCAAATGAATGATGCAAATAAAAAAACTGCAGAATTATTTATGAAGATATTGACTGATACTTGTAAAGAAAAAGCCAAAAAAGCTATCAAATATGAAGGTGCAATTGCTATGCAAGCAAGTTTTCAAATTCTTGGCCAAATTGCTGCTCAAGAATTATTTGGCAATCCTGATGTTGCTGCTGTCATGTCTGGTTTGGAAAAATATATAGATACAAATGAATTGGAACAATCTTTAGGATTGAATCAATAAAATAGTTAACCCGCACTTGCACCGGACCGCTTGGGGTGCGCTGGCCAAACATGCCTCAAGTTCCCTCCCTTCGGTCGGCGGCCCGTGAAGCACACCGTTAAAATAAGTGTTGCATATTGCGCAATGCCCTATATCATCATCATATGATAAAATCATTTAAACATAAGGAGCTTTGGAAATTTTTTGAGACTGGTAATCTAACCGGAATTCAACCAGATCATAAACAGAAGTTAAGGATACGTCTGATTGCACTTGATACAGCAACATGACATCCAACCGGTAAGTCCTAAGGCGGTTGCTGTTCACTTTCCAGCCCTGCTTCGCATTGACCATTGAAAGCGTCCCTGGGAACCGGCCTTTGGCAGCTGCTTTTATTCTTTCACCGGGAATTGCTGCCTGCATTTTGTATGGCTTGCCAAGACAGATGGATACTGATATAAATTGAATTTCAGCAGTGCCTGATATTTAATTTTTGATGTGAGATGGACATTTTGGTTAAAAAAGGTTTTGGCAGGTTTATTGTTTTTGAGGGCATTGATGGATCCGGCAAAAGCACACAGATAAAAAACATTTCCCAATGGATGGCCGGGATGGGGTATGCCGTATATTCAACGTTTGAACCGACGGACGGACCTGTGGGCAGTCTGATCCGGAAAATGCTCACCGGCAGGGTTGAAACAGACCAGCGGACCATTGCATCGCTTTTTGCCGCCGATAGAACCGACCACCTGCTTAACAAGACAAACGGAATCCGGAAAAAGGTGGATGACGGCCTGGTGGTCCTGTGTGACCGGTATTATTTTTCATCCTATGCCTATCATGCCCAGTACATTGATATGGACTGGGTGATTCATGCCAACCTGCTCAATGCCCGGATTTTAAAACCGGATCTGACGGTTTTTATCGATGTGGATCCTGAATCCTGTTTTGAGCGGATACAGCAGAACCGGAATAATTTTGAGATGTATGAAAAAATTGATATCATGAAAAAAGTCCGGGAGAACTATTTTAAGGCATTTGAGGTATTAAAAGAGACCGAGACCGTGTCTGTGATTGACGGAAATGCCGGAATAGACCAGGTCGGAAATGCCATTAAAGCACAAATATTACAGCAGGTTGATCTGTCAACGGTGCAAAATTAAAAGAGCGGTCTATGGAAAATGAAAAGCGCCAGAAAATCTGTGTGATTGATGGTCAGGGCGGTGGTATCGGGGCTGTGATCATAAAGAAACTTAAAGAGCGGTTTGGAGAAAAAATCGAAATCCTGGCACTGGGAACCAATGCTATTGCCACAACCCAGATGCTCAAGGCAAGGGCAAATAAAGGGGCCTCCGGCAGCAATGCCATTGCCTGGACGGTTAAGCGGGTGGATATTGTTATTGGACCGGTGGGTATTATCATGCCAAATGCCATGATGGGTGAGGTGACCCCGGAAATGGCCGGCGCCGTGTCAGAAGCCCGGGCTAAAAAGATATTACTGCCGTTAAATCAGGATAATCTTGAAATCGTCGGGACCAGCGGTCTGCCGCTGCCTGAACTTGTGGATGAACTATTGGATAAGCATTTATCGTTTTTATAAAAAGAAGTTAAGGAGAGTTCCTCTTATGTGTGAAGCAAATGCATATTTACTTGAAAAAGATAATGAAGTCCTCTTGATGGAGGCGGTGGATAAGATAGAGCCGGATGAAAACGGCATCCGCCTGGTGTCTATTTTCGGGGAACAAAAATTCATAAAAGGACAGATTTATTCCATGTCCCTGGTGGATCACAAGGTTTTTATCAAAGAATAAAAAAAGGCCGTGCATTGGAAAACAATGCACGGCCGGTTGGTTGTAATTGGAAAATTTCTAAGTCTTTTGTTACCATCCCATGGTCAGGTAGTCGTGCATGGAGTTGGCAGCAGCTCTTCCGGCACCCATGGCAAGAATAACGGTTGCTGCGCCGGTAACGATATCACCGCCGGCCCATACCCCTTTTTTTGTTGTCTTTCCGGTAACAGGATCCGCAACAATATTGCCCCATTTGTTCAGGTTGATATCCGGGGTGGAATTGGTCAGCAGCGGATTGGCATTGGATCCGACTGAAACCACCACAAGATCGGTGTCAATTTTGAACTCTGATCCTTCCATGGGTATGGGGCGTCTTCTGCCGGAAGCATCGGGTTCACCCAGCTCCATTCTAAGGCACTCCATTCCAGTCAGGCGCCCGTTTTCATCTCCGAAAAACCGGGTGGGGTTGGTCAGAAGAACAAATTCAATTTTTTCTTCCAGGGCATGATGCAGCTCTTCTTCTCTTGCCGGCATTTCTTCTCTGGACCGTCTGTAAACCACTTTTACGGATTCGGCACCCAGCCGCATGGCAGTTCTGGCCGAGTCCATGGCCACGTTTCCGGCCCCTAAGACAACCACGTTTTTTCCCCTTGCAATGGGGGTGTCAAATTCCGGAAAAAGATAGCCTTTCATCAAATTCGTCCGGGTCAGATATTCATTGGCTGAATAAATACCGATCAGGTTTTCTCCGGGCAGGTTCATAAACCGCGGCAGGCCCGCGCCCACACCGATGTAAACAGCATCATACCCTTCGTTAAAAAGCTCATCAATGGTGACGGATGCGCCGACAACGGAGTTGGTTTCGATTTTTGCACCCATTTTTTCAAGGGCAGCTACCTCTGATCCGACAATTTCCTTGGGCAGCCTGAATTCGGGAATACCGTATACCAGAACACCACCGGCTTTATGGAAAGCTTCAAAAATAGTAACGTCATGGCCTTTGAGCAGCAGGTCGCCGGCAACGGTGAGGCCGGAAGGACCGGAACCGATAACTGCAACCTTTTTGCCGGTTTTCTCAGGAACTTCCGGGGTCTGGCCGGTACCGTTCTGCCGTTCATAATCAGCGGCAAATCGTTCCAGATAGCCTATGGCAACGGGATCGCCTTTTTTGCCGACAATACACAGTCCCTCGCATTGTTCTTCCTGGGGGCAGACCCGTCCGCAGACCGCGGGAAGAGCATTGCGTTCCCAGAGAAGGTTTATTGCACCCTGATAGTCATCATCTGCTATTTTGTTGATAAATCCGGGGATGTCGACAGAAACGGGGCAGCCGTCAACACATTTGGGGTTTTTACACTGAAGGCACCGTTTGGCTTCTGTTTTTGCCATATCAGGGGTGAGTCCCAGGGGAACCTCTTTAAAATTTCTTCTTCTGACATCCGGATCCTGTTCCGGCATTTTCGCTCTTGGCACCTGTTCTTTTTTTGCCATTTATTCCTCCGTATATGAAACCTGAAAATGGTCTGTTTGTTTTAAGCTCTGCATTTTTCATACGCTTCAAGGCTTGTCCGTTCATCTTCCAGATAAGATGCCAGGCGCTTTGCCAGTTCGTCAAAGTCAACCTTGTGGCCATCGAATTCCGGGCCATCCACGCAGGCAAATTTTGTTTCACCGCCGACAGAGACCCTGCAGCAGCCGCACATGCCTGTGCCGTCTACCATGATGGGGTTGAGGCTGACAAATGTTTTAACATTTTTCTCCTTGGTGATCAGGGAGCAGAATTTCATCATGGGGATGGGGCCGATGGCAACCACCAGATCGATGTCTTTATTCTCAAGGGTCTCTTTGAGTACATCCGTTACAAAGCCGTGATGTCCTTTGGAACCGTCATCAGTGCAGATATGCAGTTCAGTGGACGCAGCAGCCATTTTTTCTTCCATGATCAAAAGATCATATGTCCTGGATCCCAGGATTGTCGTAACATTGTTCCCAGCCTCTTTCAGCGCCCGGGTAATGGGGTGAAGAACAGCAATACCGGTGCCGCCGCCGACACAGACGACATTACCGAATTTTTCGATGTGGGTAGGCTTGCCAAGGGGGCCTATGAGGGCGAAATATTCATCACCGACCTGGAGGTCTTTAAATCGGGCAGTGGATTTTCCGATGACCATATATATAATGGTAATCGTTCCTTTATCAGGGTCGGTATCCGCCATAGTCAACGGAATTCTCTCTCCTGTTTCATCAGCCTGGAGTATCACAAACTGACCGGGTTTGGCTTTGCGTGATATGCGGGGCGCTTCGATCTCGTTAAGAATGATGGTGCCCTGGGCCATCTCTTCACGATTTACTATTTTTGCCATTAGGGTCTCCTCTTTAATATTTCAATATCCCATATCAGATTTTCAAAAGAACGATCTGATAGTTGGATTCAATTGCCAATCATAAGAGATGCATGTAATCAGAATAATTCCATAAAATCAAGGGATAAAGAGAAACACACCTTAATATTTATTAAATAATAGTAAAATGCTGTGAATTTATTCTTGACATTACCATAGAAGAATAGTAGGGATTAACCCGAGTATTTTAGTTGGGTATATTTGTAAATTGGATTTTAAATCAATCAGGGGATTGAACCATGTCAAAAGTTAAATCATTAAAGCTGATTCTCATCGTGATGATTGTCTTGGCCGTGTTGTTTCCATTTGCCGTTCAAAGCAGCACCGACAAAGCGGATACGGATAAAAGACCGGACTATATCACGATTCAGCTTGGTGCCGAAAACAGCAAAGAAGAAATGCCGGCTGTGGGATTTTCACATGATCTTCACACCCAGGCGGTAGAGGGGAAGTGTGCTGCCTGTCATGTTGAAGAAGAGGGTGTATTTGTTTTTAAATTTAAACGAACAGAAGAACCCGGATCCATGGAATTATACCATGAAGCGTGTTTTGCCTGTCATACTGAAAGGAAAGCCGCCAATGAAAAAACAGGGCCGCAGGAAGATCAGTGCCGGGCCTGTCATGTTGAAAAACCCAAAATAAGTTCTTCCTGGACGGCCATTGAATTTGACCGGCCGCTTCACTATATTCATGAGAAGGCTAAGCCCATCAAGGGAATGGATAAGACAGATCAGAACAATTGCAGTGCCTGCCATCACCTGTATAATGAAAAATCAAAAGAAATCTATTTTGCCAAAGGCAAAGAAGAATCCTGCACCTATTGTCATAAAGCCCAGACCACAGAGGATGTCCGCTCGCTCAGGGAAGCATCCCATGATGAATGCGTAAAATGTCATCAGTTGTTAAACAGCAAAGATATTGATGCCGGTCCGGTTTCCTGTGAAGGCTGTCATGACGCACAAAA
>JBNKNP010000141.1:0-2817 GCA_050293905.1 Desulfobacteraceae bacterium
AAGTTAAAGCCTTGTGCTGTTGGATTTTTGGCGGCATCCTTTTCTAAATCAAAAACATGGGTATCGGCAGGTAAAACCGGCACCGTGAATTTTATTTGAAAATATCAAATTAAATAAAGCAGTTATACTGATGATGTCCAGGCGTACAGGGACACGCTCGCTTAATGTAACCCGGTATTGAGCCTGTTAAAAAAAAGAATAATTTAATGGCATTTATATTGCAGGAATATATGGTGCAGGATTTTTTATTGAAATGAAAGTTAAACAGGAGAGGCAAGTCTATGATTCTTGAAATGACCCGGCCGGTTCAAGGTGGTCTGCGCCAGGAAAGAAAATTAGAAACCGTATCCAATAATCTTGCAAATGTGGATACTACCGGGTTTAAAAAAGACAGCATCAGTTTTGACGCAACGTTTAAGGCGCAGCTCAACAAGGATTTTTCCAACGGAACCATCGTTACCACCGGGAATCCTTTTGATGCGGCACTTTCCGGGGAAGGGTTTTTTAAAATTGATACCCCTGAAGGAATCAAATATACCCGGAATGGTAATTTTACCCTTGATACGAACGGCCTTCTGGTGGATCAAAACGGCCATCCTGTATTGGGCCAGGGCGGTGCCATTGCCATTAATGTGGGAGATGCCGAATCAGAACTGGGAATAAACCGGGCCGGTGAAATCAGTATTGCCGGTGACGTGATTGATACACTGGATATTGTGACTTTTGAAGATATGTCCAAGCTTAAAAGAGATGGCCAAAATCTGCTGTCGTTTGAAGGGGAAAGTACCCAGGAAATTGCTGCGGATCAGGTCGTTGTCGAGCATAAGGCTCTTGAGAAATCCAATGTTGCCGTTGTTGATGAAATGGTCCGGATGATTGATTATCACCGGATGTTTGAGACATATACAAAATCCATGATGACCTTTGATGAACTGGACAACAAAGCCATTAATGATGTCGGGAAACTCAGATAGTGATTTTATTCCTGCAGCATCAACGAAGATAATAGGAGACAACACATGATACGAGCACTCTGGACAGCAGCTACCGGCATGAACGCCCAGCAGATGCAGACCGATGTAACCGCCAATAACCTGGCCAACTCAAGCACCACCGGATTTAAAAAATCCAGGGCGAATTTTGAAGATCTGCTATACCGGACCAAACAGGTGGCCGGACAAACCACACCCGGCGGCGGCCAGGTCCCAACCGGAATTCAGATCGGATTCGGGGTAAAGCCGTCCAGCGTCCAGAAATTGTTCACCCAGGGCGACTTTGTCCAGACCGATAACCAGCTGGATATGGCCATCCAGGGTGCTGGATTTTTCAGGGTGACCCATGGTGACGAGGACTTGTATACCCGGGCGGGCAATTTTACCCTGGACAGTGAAGGATTTATTACGACGCCATCCGGTGACCGGCTGCAGCCGGAAATATCCCTGCCGGTCGAAACCACGACCGTAACTCTTCAGGACGATGGGACATTGACCGCGTTTGGCGCGGACGAAGCCATCCTTGCCACGGAAAATATTTTAATTTCCACCTTTGTCAACCCGGCAGGACTTTTTGCCGTGGGCAATAATCTGTTCAGGGTTACGGAAGGATCAGGCGATGCCACAGAACGTACACCGGGTGAGGACGGGGCAGGGACAACGGTGAATAATTTTCTTGAAGGCTCCAATGTCAGTGTGGTTGAAGAGATTGTTTCCCTGATTTCAGGCCAGAGAGCCTATGAAGCCAATTCAAAATCAATCCAGACAGCAGACAGCATGCTCAGCACAGCCACTGGGTTAAAACGGTAGCCAGGCCATGAGAGCGTTTAAATTTTATACCTTGATTTTTTTTCTTGTGCTGGCCTGGAGCATGATTTCCAACGCAACGGCGTTCGCAAAAGTGTCTGAAAAAAAAATATCAGCTGCCAATGGTGTGACAATCACCATTCAGAAAAATAACCGGGTGAACTCTGAAAAAATTTTACTGGGCGATATTGCGCAAGTTCAGGCGGATCTGTTTTTAAAAGAATCCCTGGAGAAATTAATCATCGGCAATGCCCCAAAACCGGATAAGATAAAAGTATATGATAAAGATAAAATCATTTCACTGATACAAGGATACAGATATCTGCCGGCGGAAACCATCATTACATCTGCCGACAGGATTTATGTGAAACGGCTCAGCCAGAAAATATCAAAGGAAGATATCCGCAAGTTCGTGATTGATTCGCTCAATCGACATTTTCCTGATAAAGAATTTGAACTGACTCATTTCCACGTGCAGGGACTGGATCTCTACCCGCAGGGGAAAATAACATTCAAGGCTGATACGGCTGATATGGTTGACACGAGGGGCAGGTTTTCCCTTTTTGTCGACGTGATGGTGGACGGTACCCGCGTTGACCGGTCAAACGTAAAAGGTGAAATAGCTATCTATGAAAAAGTTTTTTGTGCGGCTGCTAATTTTAAAAAAGGCCGGACATTGTCCAGAGCGGATTTTTACCTGGAAAGAAAAAATATTTTTGAGCTTGACCACGATTATATAAGGCAATTTGAAACGATTGGAAACAAAGTGCTGAAAACAAATCTTAAAAAAGGCGACATTCTGAGAACAAGTCAGTTGTCAGAACCCTTTCTGGTTAAAAAAGGAGAGGTTGTTACCCTTGTGGCCAAGAATGAGAACATGATGATTGTCACGTCCGGAATCTGTATGGAAAACGGGTTTAAAAACAGCCCGGTGTGGGTTGAAAACCTGAGTTCCGGAAAACTCATCCGGGGAATTGCCAAGGATAATTCAAAAGTGGAGGTTGTTTATTAAAGCAAT
>JBNKNP010000142.1:0-11915 GCA_050293905.1 Desulfobacteraceae bacterium
GAAATTCACAGCACAATAGGCATTGGTTCCGCCTTCGGAGCGGGCAATCTCAATAATGATGGCAGCGTTGGCCTGCTGGGCGGCCAGAAGAGCACCCCGGATGACAAAGGCATTTCTGCCATTGGCGGCAATGGTCATGCAACGGCCTTTTTTAAGCATGGCCAGATCAATATATTTGCCGCTGACAAGCAGTGCTTTGGAGTTGGGGAAAAGTTTTTTTACATTCGGGGGTCTGCCAAGATCAAGAGCTTTTTCAAAACCCTGTGGATAATTTGTAGACATTATTTCCCTCCCTAAAACCGTTAAAAATCAGATGATTTTAAAATTTTAATTAGTTTTATCAACGCTTTAATTAGTTTCATCAATGCAAGGATGAATTTTATTAATTGTTGTATAATTGCAATAATTGTCATGTTCCCCTCCTTTTTGTTTTTTCTATAAAAACAATTAGTTGCTATCAGAACAATATCTTATTGACATTGTATGCTCAGCACTGATATTAAGAGGGTGTAGGATGCTCAATTCTACACCATTTGGGCCCCAGATTAATGTGCCAGCATTTTCTGGGGCCTGATTTTTTGGGTCTAAAACCATTGTCATTGGACCCTTTTATATCAATAACCATTTCTTGCATGAAACGATTATAAAATCAAGACATAATGAATAATGAACAGGTATTCATTGTGAACTCAAATCGTACGATCTGTAAAAATAAATATAATAGAATTTTAAATTTTATATAACCGGCTGTAAAATTAATAAAAAAATGCATAAACAGGAGGGTATCGGGTAAATAGTATCTGCTTGACTTTTGATGACATCTGTTGTTAAATGAATGAACGATTATTCATTTCTCTTCGAGAAAGGCGGTCGAACTCTTGCAGAAAAGCAGATCTGAGAAATATCACAGGATACTGAAAAGCGCGGGCATCGTATTTGCCGAGCTCGGGTTCTATAAAGCAACCATCTCACAGATTGCCGACCGTGCCGGCGTGGCCGATGGAACTTTATATCTGTACTTTAAAAATAAAGATGATATTTTATATCAGTTTATCAGTTTTAAGACCGAGGTGGTGTTTAAAAAGATGCGTGCCGCTGTTGAAAAGGGAAAAACAGCTGAAGATAAATTGCGTAATTTGATTCGCTGCCACCTTGAAGAATTCCAGAATGATAAAAACATGGCCGTCATTTTTCGTTCCGAGGTGCGTTATCTCAGGGAAATTGAGTCTCAGATCAAGGATATTTCAAAAATGTACCTTGACCTTTTATCGGAAATTATCGAGCAGGGGCAGATTGAAGGCAGTATGCGCCAGGATCTATTTGTCGGCCTGGTTAAACGGTTTATCCTGGGGGCGGTGGAAGGTGTAATCAGTACCTGGGTAGCTGCCGACGGCAGATATGATCTGGTCGCCATGGCAGATCCCCTGGTGGATCTGTATCTGACCGGTCTGCACGGATAGATTAACAGCAATTTAACAATTTATGGAAAGGGGGGTGAAAATGACACCAATCATCGGTCCTGCAGGCTATACGTTTTTCGGGATATTTCCCGCAGCTCTCATTTCCCTGGCCATACCTGCAATTGGTGTGGCAGTGTTTACCTATATCATGGCAAGACGCCTGGCCCCGCTTGTCCGGGCAAATCCGGATGAGCGGCTGGACCGGATCGGCAGCCGGATTAAAAATTTAATTGTCGTCTGGCTCGGACAGATCCGGCATCCGAGATATCTTCTGGCCGGTGTGCTCCATATTGTTATTTTTTCCGGATTCCTGATTATATCTGTCCGGTCTGTTTCCCTTGTGATCATGGGGGTTTCAGACGGATATGTCCTGCCCGGTTTCGGCGGTGCCCTGGGCAGCCTGTATGCCTGTATTAAAGATTATGTATCCACGGCCGTACTCATCTCCTGTATTATCCTGGCTATCCGAAGAGGCGTGTTTTCACCGAAGCGGTATGCAGTGCCTGAAAACTATGGAAAAGATCATACCTGGGAAGCCTTTCTCGTCCTGGGCATGATTTCACTGCTCATGATATCGGAAAGCCTGTTTGAAGCCAGCATGACCGCATCACTGGCACAGGCCGGGGAGCATCATTTTACAGCCCCGCTGTCTCTTGTCTGGATATTTACAGCCATACTCTCTTCTGCATCTTATGGTTTTCTTCAGGCGCTTCATCTTATAAGTTATTATATTCACGATCTGGTGTTTTTTTCTTTTCTGTGTTTTCTGCCCCTGGGCAAGCATTTTCATGTGATCACCTCTATTTTTAATGTGTTTTTCATGCGGGTGAAAAAAGGAAACATTAAACCGGTCATGCATGGGGTCGGGGAGGATCAGCTGGATGATCTTGAATCCTTCGGGGTTAAAAAACTTGAGGATTTTACATGGAAACATATGCTGGATTTTTATTCCTGTGCAGACTGCGGCAGGTGTTCGGATCATTGCCCGGCCAATGCTGCAGGACGGCCGCTCTCCCCGCGGTTTATCACCATCAAGGCCCGTGACCTGATATTTAAAAATTATCCCCTGTCCGGAGAGATTTATAAGAGCCCGGATTTAATCGGAGAGATTTACACGGAAGACGAAATCTGGTCCTGCACCACCTGCGGAGCCTGTGAGGAAGAATGCCCGTTGGGGATTGAATATATTGATAAAATAGTAGACTTGAGAAGAAACATGGTGGAGGAAGGCATGGTGCCCCAATCCATTCAAAAACCCTTAAAATCATTGGAAAAACGGGGCAACCCGTACGGAAAGATGGAAAAAAAACGTGCAGACTGGGCCGGGGACAAGGATTTTTCTGCCCGGATCCAGGTAAAGGACCTGTCAAAAAAAAGCGCAGACACGCTGTATTTTGTGGACAGTGTCACCTCGTACGATGAAGCCGTTCAGCCCATTGCAAGACATACTGCCATGATATTAGCCGGGGCCGGCATTGATTTCGGTATATTGGGGAAACTGGAAAAAGACAGTGGAAACGAGGTACTGCGGTTTGGCGAAGAAATGCTTTACCAGGAGTTAAGGGAACAGAATATTGAACAAATTCAGCAGACCGGAGTAAAGCGGATTGTTACCGCAGATCCCCATGCCTATAATGCATTGAAAAACGATTATAAGGGGCTGCCACGGGTAGAGCATATCAGCCAGGTGGCGGCCCACGGGATTGAGACCGGACGTTTGACCCTTGAATCGTGCAAATATCCGGACAAGACCTTTGCCTATCATGATCCGTGTTATCTGGGCCGGCACAATGCGTTGTACGAGGCACCGCGCAAGGCAATGGATGCCGTCAGCGGGCTGACCCGGGTGGAACTGCAAAAGAGCCGGGACCGGTCTTTCTGCTGCGGCGGCGGAGGATTGATGCTGTATTATGAGCCGGATGAAGAGACCAGGATGGGGGTTTTAAGGGTGAATATGGCTGTTGAAGCCGGTGCCGATGTAATGGTTACTGCCTGTCCGTTCTGTTTTATTAATATCCAGGATGCCATCAAGGTTGCCGGAATTGAAGACCGGATGGAAGTAATGGATTTTACGCAATTGATTGCAGCGCATCTTAAATAAAATAATGGCTGGCGGGAGCTGCCTAAAGCTTTCTGCGGTCATGAATTGATTTATAAGGAGGCCATGATGGAGATATTGGTATGTGTCAAGCGGGTACCGGATACTGCGGAAAACGAATTTGAACTCAACAGCGACGGGAACGATCTGGACCGGGACGATCTGGTGTATTCGGTCAACGAATGGGATAATTACGCAGTTGAAGAAGCCATTCAGATCGTAGATAAAGTGGGCGGCAGTGTCACGGTTATTACTGTGGGAGACGACGAGTCAGAAGAAGTCCTCCGCAGGGAAATGGCCATGGGCGCAAATAACGGTATCCATCTCTGGGATGACGCTTTCAAAGGATCTGACGGAAAAGGGATTGCATCCATCCTGAAGGCAGAAGTTGAAAAAGGCAGTTATGATCTGATACTGACCGGTGCCCAGGCAGACGACGGGGCAGGGCAGGTGGGCGGTATGCTTGCCGCCATGCTGGATATGCCCTATGCCTCTCTTGTGAACAAGATCAGTGTCAAGGAAAAATCGATCATTGTGGGGCGCGAGATTGAAGGAGGGCGCCAGGAAATGAATGAAATAGCGCTTCCCTGTGTCCTTTCCATTCAGACCGGTATCAATGAGCCCCGGTACGTGGGTATCAGGGGAATCAGGAAGGTGGCCGGTATTGACATTCCTGTTAAAAATGCCGGAGATCTTGGGATTACCCCGGACAGCGTGGGCGAGGCAGGGGCCGGAACCCGGCGGGTTGACTATTTTGTTCCGGATCCAGGCGAGGGAGCCCAGATGCTTGAAGGATCAACGGATGAAATTATTGAGAAACTGGTGGAAATGCTTAAAGCCAAAGGAGGTCTTTGATCATGACTGTGATTTATGCATACATTCCAATAAAAAACGGTGTTGTCGATGATTGTGCACTTGAGTTTCTGCCGGCTGCAAAAAAAATTGATGCATCTGCATCCCTGACTGCAGTTTTAACCGGTTCAGGCGAAGGCTTGAATGCCGCAGCCAATGATATGACCAAACACTATGCGGAAGTGATCAAAATTGATCATGCCGATCTGGCCTATCCCAATGCAGAAATCGTCAGAAAAGCACTGCTCAATACCCTGCCGGCAGACGCCATTTTTCTTTTTGCCCATGATACTTTTGGCATGGATCTCTGCCCCGGGCTTTCCATCAAAATGGAAAGTGCCTATGCCGCGGATATCATTGATTTCCAGGGAATAGACGGAACAGTTTTAAAAGCGGTTCGCCAGGAACTTGGCGGTGCGGTGAACACCCATGTAACCATTGATATCAATTCAGGTGCGGTCATGACGATCCGGCCCGGATCTTTTTCCCCGGAGGAAGCAGGCAGTGCAGGCGGAAAAGTTGTGGATAAATCTTCTGACGCCGGTGATTTAAGTTCAACCCGGAAATTTCTTGAAGTGGTTGAAGCTGAAGTGGGGGATGTGGACATTACCAAATCTGATGTCCTTGTTTCAATCGGGCGGGGAATTGAAGACCAGGAAAATATTGAAATCGCACAGGAACTGGCAGAGGCCATGAATGCCGTTGTATCCTGTTCAAGGCCCATTGTGGATGCCAAATGGCTGGAAAAATCGCGGCAGGTGGGAACATCGGGTCAGACGGTCAAGCCAAAAATCTATTTAGCCATGGGGATCTCGGGCTCATTCCAGCATCTGGGCGGCCTGAAAGGCAATCCATTTATTGTGGCAGTGAATAAGAATCCCAAGGCTCCGATTTTTCAGGTGGCGGACGTGGGAATTGTTGAGGATATTCTGGAATTTATGCCTGAACTGACCGAAGCGATTAATAATCTTTGACATTACCCGGCAGTTCAGGTAATACAGATTTATCGTTTTAGATTTCATGCTTGTTAAAGATGTTGCCCATAGCAGTGTCTGTCATCTTACCATCTAAAGCATACCAAAATGCCGGATCTGCTGAAACGAGATAAATTGTTTTATTAAGGGACTATCATGGAACAGAATAATCAAGTAGAAGAAACCCATTCAGTTTCATCAAACCTGCAGGGGAAATATCTGACCTTCCTTTTGAACAATGAAGAATATGGCATCGGAATATTAAAGATTAAAGAAATTATCGGAATGATGGCCATTACGGCTGTTCCGCGAACCCCTGAATATGTCAAAGGGGTGATTAATCTTCGGGGAAAAGTGATTCCGGTTATTGATTTAAGATTGCGATTCGGGATGACATCCAAAGAGTACAATGAAAGAACCTGCATCATTGTGGTTGAAATTGATACGGATGAAACCACTGTGCTGCTGGGTGCCGTGGTTGATTCGGTTTCCGAAGTGTGCAACATAACGGCGTCTCAGATTGAAGAAACACCTGAATTCGGAGTCTCTTTAGATACGCAATATATTCTGGGGATGGCAAAGTTGGAGAACAGCGTTAAAATTCTACTGGATATTGACAGGGTGCTTGGCAAAGAAGAACTCAGCCGTATGGAACAGGTCGGCTGAATAAACACAAATTTGATTATGACGGACATATTGGTAAAAGATAATTGAGTTTCGTATTGGGAACAGGCCATGGCAGAAGTTCTGATTATTGATGATGATAAATTAATTTGTGATATCCTGACAAGAATGATGGAACAGCTCGGCCATGAAAGCCGTTATGCTCTGACAGGAAAGGAAGGAATTGAACTGGCCCGGAACGGACTGTTTGATGTGGTTTTCCTGGACGTCATGCTGCCGGATGGGAACGGGCTTGATTTGATCAAGCCGATCAAGGCCACACCGTCCTCTCCGGAGATTATCATTATTACCGGGAACTCAGATCCGGACAGTGCTGAGATGGCCATTAAAAGCGGGGCATGGGATTATCTTGGCAAACCGTTTTTACGGCAGGAACTTAATCTCCAGGTCAGCCGTGTCCTGCAATTTCGAAAAGAGAAAGGCAAGGTCTCTTCCCCGGGAATTTTAAAGCGGAACGGCATCATCGGCGAAACCCAGGAAATAAAAAATGCCCTTGAGCAGGCGGCGATTGCTGCCTACTCCGATACCAATGTGCTGATATCCGGTGACCAGGGAACAGGAAAAGAGCTGTTTGCAAAAACAATTCACCTGAACAGTGACCGGTGCAAAAATAATTTTGTCATTGCCGAATGCTGCACAATTAATGAACATACCATGGAAAGCCTGCTGAACGGGCATGTAAAAGGGGCTTTTCCCGGTGCTGTGGGCGATCGGCCCGGACTGATCAAACACGCTGATAAAGGCACTTTGTTTCTTGATGAAGTGTCGGATCTGCCGTTAAAAATTCAACGGTCTTTGCTTCGGCTGATTGAAAGCATGACGTACAGACCCATAGGGTCAAAAAAAGAAGAGACCAGCAACTTCAGAGTGATTGCCACTACCAGTATGGATCTTGAAGAACTCAGCAGCCAGGGAAAATTCAGAAAAGATCTGCTATTCAGGCTCAACGGGATCAGTATCCAGCTGCCGCCCCTGAAATTAATCAAACCGGATATTATTAAGCTGGCCCTGTTCTATATTGCGAAATATTGCAAAAAATATGATATTGATATGAAGGGTGTCTCGCCTGAATGTCTGGATATTATCGGTGCCTATGAATGGCCCGGTAATGTCAGGGAGCTGATGAATGCCATGGACAAGGCCGTTGCCTCAGCCCAGAATGAACCCACCTTGTATTCCATACACCTGCCGTCACATATTAAGGCACAGGTAATCAAAGAATCGTTTATGCCGCCCCCAAAAGATGAAAAAGCCGGGGATGTCAAATATAAAAGCGGTACATTCCCAACACTGAAGGATTTAATTGACAATACGGAAAAAGAATATTTAACTGCATTGATATCCCATACTTCAGGGAATGTGAAAAAAGCCTGTGATATTTCCGGAATGTCAAAATCGCGTATGTATTCCCGCCTGAAAAAATACGCGATCAATTCATCCTGAATTAAGAGCCATTCTTTTTTTGGGTGTTCATCTTTAAGACTGGATAGAGGCCGGAAGGCCGGGGTAATTTTAATGTCCTGGTGATATCGTCACGACAGAAATCCAAATCCCCTCATGAAAAAATTACTGGCTTCCACCCGGTGGCAATTGCCGTCAGGATCAAAGAGCATCTCGATCAATTGCCGGAGGGTAAAGGTTTTTGCCTCATCTTCATCAACCCCTTGATAACTGGTCTCAAGTTCAACAGAAGTGAAGTCTGTCAGCTTTTCATTTTTGGTGATTTTATATTGTTTTTCATCCTCAAACAGATTTTCAGCAGCCCAGTCGTAACCGCCAAACAGGATTGCCGTGACGCGGCTTTTAACGCTTTCCTGCATTTTATCAAAGGATATGCCCCTTTTTTTCTTAACTGCAACGGCATCTTCGATGGCTGTCCGGGCCAGACCAACTGCTTTGTGATCTTTTATATCGAAAACTGCGAGGTTCGACGTTTGTTTTTCCGCATTACTGCTGCTGAGAATAGGTTCTGCCTTGGGAACCAGTGATTTTATTTTAGACACCATGGCCATCAACTGAGTTTTGGTGATATCGGCCTTGGCGTCAATATCAAGGATTGTCCTCAACGCACCGATTATGTTGTAGACAAATACAGGTTTTTGGGATTGATTCAGGTTGGTTATAAACGTTGCAGGGTCCGAGCCCTTAAAAAGTTCAACAGCATTCACCTCAAAGCTGTCCATGTTTTCAAGATGATCTTCCATGTCTGCTTTCACATCACCGGCCCCGATCGCTTTTATCACCCCCTCTTTTTTGAGTTTTGATAAAATCGGGCGGTAAGCGCTTGCCTGCTTCTCATCGGTTACTTTGTGGATGACAACCTGGTCAATAAAGCCGTCAAATGTTTTGGCGATGGTCCGGATGTGTGGTTCCAGATCCTTTGCAGCAGTGGCGTCTATTTTGTAAATTACATGAAAGTCTTTGCGGGTTTTGCCGCCTTTAAGGGCAGTTTGAATGGCAGCAGCAAGAAACGCTATTGTGTTCCCATAAGAATCAGCACCGTCAAAGGTGGTATATCCTGCTGTAACTGCACTTTTGACGGCTTTCTCACTTTTTCCTTCTAAACCGAAAATGACATTGTCAGCCTCACCGATTTTGTATTGGATAATATTGTGCCCGTCAAGCGCTTTTGCGGCCACGTCATCGACCTTCTGCTGAGTGCAATAATTATCTGCCATTGCCTGCAGATGATCTGCTTTTTCCGACCGAGGACTGCGGCTTATTTTTTCCTGCAAGTTTTTTTGAGCCATGCTTTCCGGCCGGTTATCCGCAGACAGTGAGGTCGATTTGCAAAAAGTTTGCCTTTTATAAATTGTGTCGGCAACTGATTGTCTCTCATTTGCTTTAGGTTTTCCTTCATAAGTATTCATTGGTAACTCCTAAAAGAGAGCTTTATCTGATTCTTATCAGAAAACGGATCCTGTAAGCTTTCTTTACAGACGCCCTGATTTTTTTTATTTTAGCAGGGGAACCGTAAGACCGCCGTCCATGAGAAAGAGTACGGAAGCCTGGCTGCCTTTTTCTTCCAGTGCGGCATCAATGGCGGTTTGAAGGTCACTGAACGGTTTAATGAATAATTTTGAAATCACATCCGGCTCCACGTCAGTGACGCCCCACATCTGACCCCACAGGCCGATTTCAGCCATTTTTGATGCTTTATGATATCCTAAAACATATCCTTTTTCAATGGTATCCAGGGCGCCCTGGGGGGTGTCTGAAGAGCCAAGCAGGTCGGCAAAGGCTTTTCCGCCGATGCCGCAGCGGCATTTGGCCACAAGGATCATGATGCCGTTGTCCTTTAAAGCCAGCTTGGCATTGTCTATGCCTTTCTGGGCCTGGTACAGATCAATATCCTGGGGGAATTTGACCACGGAAACCACAATGTCGGCTTTGCTGTCAAGGGGGGCGGCAAAGACCTTGTTGGCCTGGTCAATGGCAGCATGGAAACTGTCATTGATATGGCCGCAGCAGGTGGCATAGATGTGATGATGCTTGTCTAAAACCGTCATGATGGAAAAGATGTCCTGTTTGACTGTTTTTATGGCATCAATCATGTCTTCATGGACCGGATTGCCGTCCAGGGCCAGGGCCCGTGCTTCAGGAACCAGTGCCAGTTTGTGGTTTGCTTCAATGGTTTTATAGCCGGCAATGCCGGGCAGAAAGGATTTTCTGCCGCCGGTGTATCCGGCAAAATAATGGGGCTCAACAGAGGAGATAATGATGATTTTATCCGCTTCGACGCCTGCCTTGTTCACATGCATGGGCGTTCCGTTGGCAGAGTTGCCCAGGAATACCATGTCTTCGTCTTTTCGTGCATCATGAACAATAATGCGGTTTTTTACCTGGTCATAAAATGAGCCGAAAATCTGGATGTATTCTTCTTCGGACGGTCCCCTGTGGGCACCGGTGGCGATAATAAAGTGATAATCGGTCTGTTTCAGGTCTTCAAAGATAAATTCAAGGATTTTTTTGGTCGGCGTGGGCCGGGTGGCATCGTTAACAATGACCAGGACTTTTCCGGCATCGCTTAAAAAATCCTTGAAGGATCTGCTGTTTATGGGAGCGTTGATGGCAGCCCGGATATTGTCGTCTTCATTGCCGATTTCAACGTCATTGGCTTCCAGGAACTTGACGGACACACCATCATCAATATGGGCGGACAGGGTGCCGTCCTTCCCATAGGGAACATCTATTTTCAATTTGAACTCCTTTTGTGTTTAGCGGATGGGACCCATTTTGTTCAATTTGTCGATAAAGGTATCAATTTCAGCCTGGAACAGGGTTTTATCTCCGGCAGGGATTTGAACCAGTTCAACCCGGTCCGGATCAATATCAATAGTTTCAAAGGTTTTTTTAAGGCGGTTAATCACACGCTTTACCTTTTCATTGCCATCATGCCGGCACTCGTCGTCCGGGCAGCAGGCAGCCATGACACCCCATGCATTGTGGAGAAACGGTGCCATGAGTGTCTGGGCTTCAAGCCTCCCGGCGCACATGTTGACAAGGATTTCATACCCTTTGTCACAGGTTTCCGAATCCGGCAGTTCAGATGCCTGAAGTTCGGGATAGTAGGACCAGTTGCAGGCATAGACAATGGCTTTGGCTGCTTCGTGGGAATCTAAAAATCCTGCGGCACGTTCAAGCAGTTCTGCTTTGCTGGTGCCGAATGAATTCTCGATTTCAGCCGCCTCGGTGGGGCAGATGGCCAGGCAGGTACCGCAGGCCTGACATTTTGCAGGATCCGTGACAATATGACTGCCGTCGTGAGACCGGGCATCATGGGGGCAGGCGCCGACGCAGATGAGGCAGCGGGCACAGTTGAGTTTGGTAATCGAGGTGGTCCCCGGGCCTTCAAGACCCATTTCAAGCAGGTCTTTTTTTGCATCTGTGAAGATGTCGGTCAGGGTCACCCCGGATGAGCAGGCAGCTTCGCACCGTTTGCAGTAAAAGCAGGAAAACAGCTTTTTGGCAGCTGCTTCAGTGGGTTCGAGTTCGCCGGACAGCAGCCCGAAAGCAGTGATTATTTTTGCCCGGGGGGCGTCTGATTCCCATCCGGTATGTTTAAACATGGGGCAGTGTTCATAGCAGTATCCGCAGCGGATGCAGGCAGCCAGGGTGCCTTGCCATTTTTCAAGGTGTTTGAACTTTTTTGTTTTATTTTCCATAGGAAGTACCCTTTATCTTAGCTGTTCACGGAATATCGAAGGTTGGTTGCCGTCACCCAGTCTTCCGGGGCCTGCATGAGTTTACCCGGATTCAGGATATTGTTGGGGTCCAGGGCCTTTTTAATGCAGGCCAGCAGATGGAGCGAATCGGATTTTTCAATCTTGAACGATTCAGCCTTGGACAGGCCGATACCGTGTTCAGCACTGGTGGTTCCGTTGACGGACCGGACATATTCATACACCTGGGAAATGGCTTTTTTTGCCGAGGCCCACTGGTCTTTGCGTTTGGTATCCATAAGAATCTTGGTGTGCATGCAGCCGGAACCGCAGTGACCGTAGGCTGTCATGACAATATTGTTGGCCGCAGCAATCTCATGGATTTTACCTGCCATTTCCGCCATTTTGGAATAGGGCACGGCCATGTCATCGGCCAGTGCCGTACTGGCAAGATTTTCATCATATTTGGACAGGGCAGGGAAAAGTTTTTTACGGCCAAGAAAAATCTTAGCTCTTTCTTTGGGATCATAGCTGTAAACGATATCTTCCCCGTTATGCTGCTCACAGATTTTTTTCATCTTCAGGATTTCATAGTCCACAGCCTCTTTCACCATGCCGTCCGCCTCGAAAATCAAGGCGGCTGCCACCTCTTTAAGACCCAGGTCCATGGTTTTGTTCACCGCTT
>JBNKNP010000143.1:0-12279 GCA_050293905.1 Desulfobacteraceae bacterium
ATATTTCCCACAGCCATGCTCAGGCAAAGATTCTTATAGGTCATTTTTTTTGATTTTTCACCAAAATAGATGGTGGCCAGATCTTTGTTTGCGATCACGGCATTTCCGATGGTCATGGGAATCTGGGGCAGGACCAGGGCAAATACGGCAAACATGAAATCGGCTTTTGCCGGAAATCCAAAGGGTATCGCATGTGGCAGGTAAAAGCCGGGCTCAATTCTGGAAATGAGCTGCCGGTCACCCAGTACCAGGCCGATGAGCAGGCCGGTTCCCACAACCACAAGGCCGGCCGGCAGTTTTTTATTTTCCAGCAGCAAAAAGGTAATCAGCATCCCTGCCGTACCCACGATAATGCCGATGGGAACGATGCCCAACGCATCTATTTTCAGGTAGGGTTCTGCTGTCTGATAAAGCTGCTGGATTTTAGATGTTCCCACCATCATTTTTACACCCTGGGACATCAGCAGTATTCCCGTTGACATCTGGACCCCCCGGATCACTGATTTCGGGGCATATTTGCCAATGGCATCAATGGTGCCGCTCAGTCCGATAATCAGCAGAAGGGCGGCCATTAAAAAAGAAGATGCCATAACCTGCTGAGTGGTCATCATGGTGGCAATGGAATAGGCGCCGATCACCTTCATGGGCTGAACCGGCACCGTGATTCCAAAATACAATCCCGTAAGAATATAAAACAGCCCCACTGAAAAGAACAGACCGGTGGCACTGAGTCCGTTAACCAGGATCATGCCAAGGGCCAGCGGTAAAATAGTACCAAGGTCTCCTAAAGACCCTGCAAATTCCTGCCGGTTAAACTGATATCTGCTGTTCAATGGCTTTTCCTTTTATTAAACAGGGTGACCCGGTTCCGGCCGTTTTGCTTGGACTGGTACAGGGCATCATCTGCCCGGCTGATCCAGTCGGATGCTGTCTTAATGTCTGCTTCCCTGTCAAGCTTTGCAATCCCAAAGGACATGGTGATGTATAAGGATTGCTGTTCAAGGACTTCTCCTGCCTTGTTCACCTTTTCAAACCCGGTCTGCTCTATCAGTTTTCTTAATCGTTCCACAATCTGTCCGGCTTCTGTTTGATCTGTTTCATCAAATATCAATAAAAATTCTTCCCCGCCGTACCGCCCGGCAATATCAAACACACCGCGCAGGGAAGAAGACAGGATATCTCCCAATTGCTTTAATACGCGATCCCCCTGGATATGGCCGTAAGTATCATTTATTTTTTTAAAATAATCAATATCTCCCAGGGCAATACAGGCAACGCTGTCTGATTTCCGTTCCGACCGTTTGATAATGTTTTCAGTCAGCTGCCTGATTTTGCCGCTGTTAAAAAGACCGGTGAGGTTATCGTATTCTGCCTGCTGTTCAAATTGTGTTTTCAATAAAATTGTGCTTAAAAAATTACACATGATGTCAACACCGGCTTTTTCATAATCTTTTATGGCAGATTCATGGCCGCAGAAATCCCCGCCAAACAGATATGCTCCGCCAAAACTTTGAGGCAGATAGACATATCCCATGATATCGCATCCCATTCCCGGAACATTGATGCAGGAAACCTTCTGGCCGGTATAGGCACTCACCTCATTGATATACCGGTTGTCCCGGTTGTCTAAAAAGATCCGGATTTTTCTTCCTTCCTTCAAATCCAGCCGCAGGCCGCCCGGATCCAGTACCTTGACCACTTCAAGGATCAGGCGGTTTTCAATAACATTGGATATCTTATACAGCACGCTGACATCAAATTTCATGGTTTGCCGAATGATCTGAAGGGGAACTTCAAAGCAGTCATCCTTGCCGGATCCGGCATCCAGATTCGTTAAAAACTCAGACAGCTTTCCCAGCTGCTTTAAAACTGTTTTGGCATCAGACTGATCTTTTTTCATTGAATATCTTTTTATCCCTTTTCCGAGTCAAAGGCAATCCTGCCGTCAAAATCCAGGATGATGACCCTGATTTGAAGGCTGTTTTCAGAAAACCGTTCAGCATTTTGGATAATTTTTTGGCCCACGTAAGCCACCAGTTCAGGATACTCCGGATAGATAAAAGAAAACGCATGCCGGGCCGTATTTGCAGAGGCTATCGCCTTTTCCAGTGAAGGATCTTTTGTTACTTTTATTGCCCAGCCGGATAACTGCTTTAACGTCAGTTCGGATTTTGCAGCATGCGTATGCTCAAACCCCAGCGCCATTTTCACGGCTTTGCCGAAAAAAACCGTGTAAATAATGCTATGGATTTGAGGATATTGGCAAGCCATATCCAGGGAGGCTTTAAAAAAATCTCCGGTCTGAATAAACATATTGGCGGCAAAGAGTTTAAAATTGTCCATGGCAAACCGTTCGCTTCTTCTGCCCGTGGTAAAAACCAGGGTATGGGCAGCGCCGGCCGCAGCCACACTGATACCGGCCCTGATCGTTGCAATATAGGCATCATGGGACATGGGCGTGACAATACCGGTGGTGCCAAGGATGGATATGCCGCCCAGAATACCCAGCCGGGCATTCAATGTTTTTTTTGCCAGTTCTTCGCCGTTTGGAACAAAAATCTCAATATTCACTTGTTTATTTTGAATATTAAACAGGTCCAATACCTCATTGACACTCTGATTGATCATGGTCCGGGGCCCGGGGTTGATGGCCGGTTCTCCCACGGGCAGTTCAAGCCCGGGCCGGGTGACGGTCCCCACCCCTTTTCCCCCGGATATACGGATATCAATGCCTTTTTTGTTTTCCAAAAAACTGACATTGGCCCCGATATGGGCCTTGTGGGTTACATCCGGGTCATCCCCGGCATCTTTTACAATAACAGCCTGATATTCGGCTGGTCCGGTCTGTTTCACAGAATGTACCGGTATGGTCTTTTTTTCTCCGGTCAGAAAACAAATGGTCACGGTTTTGGGCGGGGTATCTGAAAAAAGAGCTGTCAACGCGGCTTTTACAGCAGCCGCGGCTGCAGCGCCGGTTGTAAATCCTTTTTTAAGGGGCTTTGCTGCCATGGGAATCTTTTGTATCCTTAAAGTCAGCACAGATTTTTACAAAATGGGCTGCGCATGAAAGATTGCTGCCAAAATGCAGGTGCAGATAACTGCCCAGGGTGTTGGCTGTCTGATATCCTTTTAACTGGATATCCTGGCCTGCCCGGGAAGAAACTTCATATACATTGTCAGCCCGGGTGTCTGTCTGCTCAAGAGAGGAATAATGAAACTCATGCCCTCTTAAAACATCTCCCTTTTTCCCGATAATGGTGTCCTTTTTCAGCCGTATCTCCCGGTATCCCAAAGACCTGAGCCGATCTGACATGGTAACGCGCAGATCAAAACATCCGGCCATGGCATATCTTTTTTGGCTGTCGGGGCTGCAAAGGGACTCACACAAGACCATGAACCCGCCGCATTCCCCGTAAATGGGCATGCCGGAACAGCTGTGCGCTCTGATCTGATCCAGGAGCTTTTTTTGCCGGGCCAGGATTTCAGCATGCACTTCCGGGTATCCGCCTCCCAGATAAATCCCATCAATATTTTCCGGAAGTGCTTCATCATCAAGCAATGAAAACTCAACCAGACGGGCATTGAATCGTTCCAGTATTTCAAGGTTATCCGGATAATAAAAACAAAACGCCTTGTCCCTTGCCACGGCAATGGTTGGGCCTTCTTTTCCGGTTCCGGTATTTCTTGGGGTCTCTTTTTGCAGGGACAGGGATTGATCTGAAATCCGGACAGGATCCAGGCCCTTGATCAGTCCCGGCAGGTCAACATGATCCTTCACCATGGTACTAAGCTGTGCCAGGGTGTCTTTATTGAGACCGGCTTCCTGTGCGGTCACAAGTCCCAGATGACGCTCGGGCATGACAACGGCATTGTTTCTTGGCATATGCCCCACACAGCGGGTTTGGCAATGCTGTTCCACTGCCTGTTTCAAGTATTGATAGTGGCGCTCGCTGCCGGTCTTGGAAAACAGAACTCCGGCGATCTTAAGATCTTTGTCAAATTCCTCAAATCCCTTTACAATGGCTGCCGCACTTCTTGCTTTTCCCCTGGCACTGATCACCAGCAGAACCGGCAGGCCCAGCCATTTGGCCATCTGGGCAGTTGATCCGGCTTCGGAATTTCCGTCAAACCCGTCAAAAAGCCCCATCACCCCTTCCACCACGGCAATGTCCGCTCCCCTGGATTTTTCATTAAAAAGTGTCTGGTTATAGGCCTTTGAAAGCATCCAGGAATCCAGGTTATAGCTGGTTCTTGATGATACAAGGGCATGGTGGCCCGGATCAATAAAGTCCGGCCCGACCTTAAAGGGAGCAACCGTGTATCCCATTTCTCTTAAATAAGATAAGATGGCCAGACTGATGGTTGTTTTCCCGGTTCCGCTGCCGGTGGCACCGATAACAAAGCCTTTAATAAGAACACTCCTGCTGGTTTTTTATTTTGCCGCCATTATGGCCAGCGCATTGATAATGGCGGCCGCTATATTGGATCCGCCTTTTCGTCCTGTATTGGTGATATAGGGAGTATCGGTTTTCAAAAGCCCGGCTTTTGATTCCGCCGCATTGACAAACCCCACAGGAACGCCGACAACAAGGGCCGGGGCCGCTTTTTTTGACTCTATCAACTCCATGAGCCGAAGCAGGGCAGTGGGTGCATTTCCCACCACGTAAATGCCATTTTCCATCTTTTCACAGGCCAGGTCCACGGCGGCCAGCGCCCGGGTCGTGCCGTCGGCCTCAGCCTTTTGAGCCACTGCTTCCTCTGCCATCAGGCAGTCCACCCGGCCGCCGAAAGATGCAATCTCTTTTTTACGGATGCCCACCCGGGCCATGTTGGTATCCGTAAAAATACGGCACCCGTTTTGAATGGCCTGAACACCTGTTTGAACGGCATCCGGATGAAACCGGACGGTCCTGATATATTCAAAGTCTGCAGAGGTATGGATCATCCGCCGGACAACAGGCCACTGGTCCTGATCGAATCCGTGGTCACCGGCTTCCTCTTCTATTATTTTAAAACTGAGGTCTTCTATCTGCTGGGGTTTCATTCTCGTTGCCCTGTCTGTTTTTCAATCGGTTTTTATTCTCTGCCTGAATACCATTATTCATTTATTTTTTGCAACAGGTTTCAGGATACTGCCTTTCTACGTCCATAGAGACCTGACTGGAACTGCCCACATATCCTGCCCAAACGGCACAACCCTGTCTCCGGAGTATAACACGATGCCGGCATACAACCGGCTGGAAGCAATATTTTTTTTAAAACCATTTTCACGCTTTTCACGATCACGATAATGGTATAAGCGGATTGGTATTTATCTGTCCTTATTAACAAAGTATAATTATTGTCAAAATGCGGCTTGCTTGTTTATGGATTATTTCCGTGCTTTATGATATTTAGGCTCTTGGGAAATATCCTAATTAAAACAACCTATGACCGCCACTATATTGGAGAACAAAATGAAAGTCGTGTTATTGCAAGGCAGTGCCCGGAAAAAAGGAAACACCGCCCGGGTCCTGGGCTGGATGGAAGAAGAACTCAAAAACCTGGGTCATGATGTGGAGTCCATTTATCTGAATTCCAAAAACCTGAACGGCTGCCTGGGCTGTGCAAAATGCAAAGAACAGACTGACACCATCGGGTGTACCCAGAATGATGATGTTCCTGAAATTTTAGGAAAAATGGTCGCCGCACAACTGGTGGTATTTGCATCTCCGCTGTATTTCTGGGGGGTCACGGCCCAGCTTAAAAGCGTGATTGACCGGACCTACAGCCTTTACACCCAGTATCATCAGCCCGATCATGCTTCCCTTGTTGACGGCCAGCGCCAGGCCATCCTGATCACCGGGGGCGGACCAAGGGAAAACAACGCCGAAGAAGCCTTTACGGCCTTCTCCCGGATCCAGAAACCCCATAAGTCCGTCCATGTCGGAGAATTGTTCATCGGCGGCTGTACCACCCCTGCCAATATGGACGACAGTGTCAGAGAGCAGGCTGTAAAGTTTGCCCGGACAATTACAAGGTAAGAAATGATTCCGGAACAATTTTTATTTTCCAAATTTTAATAATCTGGTATGGTTATCGTTTCAGATGATACATCTTTTTAAAGGAGCATTGCTTTGAGCGATCAAAATATTATCCGGTTTGCCAACCGGATGGATCAGCTTCCCCCATATTTATTCGGGATGATCAACAAAATGAAAATGGAAAAACGCCGCCAAGGGGACGATGTCATTGATCTTGGCATGGGAAATCCCATGGACCCCAGCCCGGATGCGGTCATTGAAAAGCTGGTTGAAGTTGCAAAAGATCCCAGGGCGCATCGCTATCCTGAAAGCTCAGGCATGCCCCATTTAAAAATAGAGATCTCAAAATATTACAAACGGCATTACAATATCGACCTGGATGCAGAAAATGAAACCTATTTTACCATTGGTTCAAAAGAAGGAATTTCTCATTTATGCCTGGCCATCATGGGGCCCGGCGACTCGGTTTTAGTACCGGCGCCGGCATTTCCCGTTCACATTTATGCTGCCGTGATTGCCGGCGCCAACGTCATGAAGATCCCCATTGCCCCGGAAAAAGGATTTTTAGACCGGATCATCAATATCTGTGAATCCTGTTATCCAACGCCCAAGGTACTCATGCTCAACTATCCGCATAACCCTACAGGTGTGGTGACTGAAAAAGAATTTTTCAAAGAAGTGGTGGCCCTTGCCAAACGTTTTAAATTCATGGTCATCAATGATTTTGCCTATTCAAAAATAACCTTTGACGGATACCGGGCCCCAAGCTTTCTGGAAGTAGAAGGAGCCAAAGACATTGGTGTGGAATTCGGATCTTTTTCCAAATCCTACAACATGGCCGGCTGGCGGATAGGTTATTGCGTGGGAAACCGTCAGATCGTCCAGGCCCTGGGTAAAATTAAGGGATATTTTGATTACGGTATTTTTTCAGCTATCCAGGTGGCCGGAATTATTGCATTAAGGGACTGTGATGATACCATTCCGGAACTGGCCCGTCTGTATCAGACCAGAAGGGATGTATTATGCTCCGGTCTTGAACGGCTGGGATGGGATATTGAAAAACCAAAAGCCGGCATGTTCGTCTGGGCAAAAATTCCGGAACCCTTTAATAAAATGGGCTCCATGCAGTTTGCCATAGAACTGATGAACAAGGGAAATGTTGCTGTCGCCCCGGGTGCCGGATTCAGCGAAGAGGGCGAAGGCTATTTACGTCTGGCTCTGGTGGAAAACGAAGAACGCCTGCGACAGGCTGTCCGTCAGATGAAAAAAGCCATGGAAAAAATGGACATACCGGCTTCTTAATCAAACAGATCAGTAGTCTAAGGAAGAAACCTCCAGAGCATGTTTCTGGATAAAATTTCGCCTGGGTTCGACTTCTTCACCCATGAGCAGGGTGAAAATTTCATCTGCTTTTTCTCCATCTTCAATGTCAACCTGGAGCATGTTCCGTTTTTCAGGATTCATGGTGGTTTCCCAGAGCTGGTCTGCATTCATTTCACCCAGACCTTTGTACCGCTGGATATTGATCCCTTTTTTGGCTTCCGACATTATAAATTCAAGCAGGGCTTCCATATCTTTAAATTTATAAATCTTTTTGGTTTCATCGTCACCCTGCTTTGCTGAAATGGAAAAAGGCGGTTTGTTGAATTCTTTTATTTTTTCATGACCTTTGAGCATTCTCTTGTAATCACCGGTACCCAGTAGTTCTCTTCCCACCCGCAGCAGATATTGATTATTTTCTTTTTGAAAAATATCCATTTCATAGATATCCCGGTCTTCATCATATTCAATCTCACCACAGACATATCCGAGTTTTTCAAGATCTTTTGAAATTGAAATAAAATTATCTTTATTTTCAAGAAAAAATTTGTCTTTTACGCCATGCTCAATCAGAGCCTGTAAAAGTGTCGTATCCATATCTCTCTTTTTTAACAGGCTGACGGCATCAAAATAATCAATCAGATTGACCATAAACGAATAAAAATCTTCTTCTAAAACCGGTTCTTCATTTCCATTTAAAAAGATATCTTTTTGTCCGCAGACCCGTTTAACAAGGTATTCTGAGTATTCTTCTTCATTTTTCAGATAAACCCCTGTTTTTCTCGATCCCACACGGAACAGCGGCGGCTGGGCAATATACAGATATCCCTTTGCCACAAGATCCGGCATCTGCCGGTAAAAAAAGGTTAAGAGCAGCGTTCTGATATGTGATCCGTCAACATCCGCATCGGTCATAATAACCACTTTATGATACCGGATTTTTTCAATGTCATACTCTTCCCTGCCGGCACCGGTTCCAAGGACCGTAATGATATTTTTAATTTCATCAGATCTCAAAATCTTATCAAACCGGGCTTTTTCAACATTTAAAATTTTACCCTTTAACGGCAGAATGGCCTGAAACCGTCTGTCCCGGCCCATTTTCGCGCTTCCGCCTGCGGAATCTCCCTCCACAAGAAAAAGTTCTCTTTCAGCCGGGTCCGCATACTGGCACTCGGCAAGTTTTCCCGGCAGAGTCGAATCCAGCAGGGTTCCTTTTTTTCTGGCAAGTTCCCTTGCTCTTTTGGCAGCATCCCTTGCCCGGGCCGCATCCACTGCCTTGGCAATGATTTTTCTGGCAATATTCGGGTTTTCTTCGAGAAAATGGCCCAGTTCCTTATTCATCAGGGATTCAACAATTCCCTTGATTTCATTGTTTCCAAGTTTTGTCTTAGTCTGCCCTTCAAACTGGGGTTCCATGAGCTTTACGGAAATAATAACCGCCAGCCCCTCTCTCATATCATCCCCGCCGATTTTAATATTCTGCATATTCTTGGGCAGGTTCTTTGCCGTACTGATATAGGTATTCACGGTACGGGTGAGCGCCCCTTTAAACCCGGATACATGAAATCCGCCCTCTATGGTCCGGATATTATTTGCATAGGAATACAGTTTTTCCTTGAATGTATCGTTATACTGGATGGCCACTTCAATCTGGACGTCATTCTTATCGCCTTCAATATGAATGGGATCATGCAGGGCCGTGCAGGAGCGGTTCAGGTACTCCACAAATGAAACAATACCGCCTTCATAAAAGAAATCATCTTTTTCAGCAGATCGTTCATCTTCAATAATGATTCTGACACCCTTGTTCAGAAAGGCAAGTTCTCTCATTCTCCGGGACAGGGTTTCATAAATGAATTCATTTTCATTCATGATTTCAAAATCAGGACTGAATGTGATTTTTGTCCCTTTTTTATCCGTGTCTCCCAAAATTTTCAGATCTGTCTGCTTTATCCCCTTTGAATAGCTCTGGTGATAAATTTTGCCGTTTTTAAAGACTTCCATGTCAAGCTTTTCAGAAAGGGCATTAACCACTGAAATACCAACCCCGTGAAGCCCGCCAGACACCTTGTAGGAGTCCTTGTCAAATTTTCCGCCGGCATGAAGTTTGGTCATGACCACTTCACAGGCCGGTATTTTTTCCGTTTCATGCATTTCAACGGGAATACCCCGGCCGTTGTCTTCCACACTGACCCGCATATCCGGATGGATCGTTACAAGTATCGTGTCGCAATGACCGGCCATTGCCTCATCAATACTGTTATCCACCACTTCGTAGACCAGATGATGCAAGCCTTCCAGATCAACATTTCCAATGTACATGGACGGTCTTTTTCGGACAGCTTCAAGACCTTCTAATATTTTTATGCTGCCGGCACTATACTCTTTTGTTACTTTATTTTCATTCATGATATATGCATCGCCATTATTACGCAAACAAGGTTGTGGTTATCCAGTCCCCTGATAATACAGGGGCTTTTACTGTCTCTAATGTTAATCACCACGATGGGTTGATCAAAAAGAGTCAAGGCGTCTAAAAAATATCTGGGATTAAATGCACTTTTTATTTCATCCTGATCATATGAAATCATCATTATTTCCTTTGATTCACCTATTTCAGGATTGGTAATGGTAACTTTTAATTCATTATCTTTAAAATTTAAGATCACACTCTTATAATCGTCCGAGGTTAAAATAGAGGCCCTTTTCATCAGAGTTGAAAACATGGACCGGTCCATTTCAATGGGAATCATTCCTTCATAATTGATCACCGGCTTATAATCCGGGTATTCCCCTTCAAGCAGCTTGATCATAATGGATTCATTGTCATTGTTATAAATGAAATGATTTTCTTTTATCCCGACCCGTATGGTTTCTTTTGCCGTATCAATAAATTTATTGAGTTCGGACAACCCTTTTTTAGGAATAATAACACTTTCATCGGGCAGATGAAGTTCTCCTTGATATTCAACATCGCAGCAGTTCAACCGCCTGGAATCCGTTGATACGATCCTGAGCTGCTGCTGATTATTCTTTTCTATTTTTTCGATCAAAGAGCCCAGAACGTAAACCCGTTTTTCTTCACCGGAAAAACCGATAACAGAAGAAACATCCACCATTTTCTTCAATTCTCTGGACTTGATTTCAATGAAGTCCACATTTTCAATCACCGGGGTTTCGGGAAAATTTTCATAATCAGAAGAAACAATGTGAAAGATGCTGTCATTTTCACCGATTTCAACCCACCGGTTTTCTATTTCATTTACACGGATATTATTATCCGGATATTCTTTTATAATCTCAAAAAATTTTTTTGAATTAATGGATAATAACCCTTCTTTTTCCACATGGGCGGCATAGGTTCCTGAAAAAACAGTTTCCAGATCATTTGCAGTGATGGTTATCTGTGAGCCCATGGCTTTGATAAGGATATCTGAAGTAATGGTTAAATTGGTTTTTCTTCCGGTGATACCCTGTATTTTTGAAAGAACATCTATAACATCTTTTTTGTTAAATGAAAATTTCATCTATGTTCCCTTATAAATTTTTTATATCCTTGAATATCTATATCAAATTGTTTGAATTATCAATTGTTAAATTAGGTGTTCATCAGAGGCGGACAGGTAAATTTTTTTTATGTGTTTGTATTATTTATTTTCATTCATTAAAAGCACAATAATAGCAATAAGAGATGTTGATATGTTCATAAATTTCCAATTTATTGAAAATATTTAATTATTTAATGTATGTCTGTGTTGAAAACCGGTTTGTTTTTTTGACAATATCTGTTTTGTTTTATTCTATTTTTCAACGGTGTTCAAAACTGCCGGGTTTTAAACATGTTATCAATAGGATTGTATCCAGTTTTTAATATCCTGCAATCCTTTATGGTTCCAGTCTTCTGATGTTCTTTGTTCAATGTACGCTGAAAAAAGCGTGTCAATAACTTCAAATATTTTGAAATTTAAAAACGCCTTTTCAAGTACCAGTCCTTCCATTTCATCGTCTTTTCCGGAAAGATCCGTTTTAGGGGTTTTAAGGCCGGTAATATTAAAACTTTCTCCTTTGATGGTAAATTTATATTCATCCTCATTCATGGTACAGATCAAATTAATCTGGGTGACAAACGCCCCTTTTTTTAAAGCTGTTGTTCCTTCTTCCAGGCCGGCCTGGTCGCCTTTAATGGAAATTTTTTCCACTGATTTATCCCCTAATTTGTTTTCAAGGACAATGGTATTTCCCACTTCAAGGGTAATGGTTTCTTTGGCGTTTATAAGTGAAGAGATGTTTTTTTCAGTTTCAATTAAAAACCAGATCCAGGTTAAAAAATCATTTCCAAGAAATTTATATTTATTATACGCTGTTGCAATATCAAGCATAGGGTCACCTTGAATATGAGACAGGGACAAGGGCTTGTGCCTGTTCTTTTTTAGAATCTGAAAACCCGGACCGGGTTTCAATAATAGTATACGGGAATAGTCGAATGGGTTTTAAACCAAATGATTTGAAAAATATGGTTTCAAATAATTCATTGGCTGCTTTTTGTGTGGTGTAAAAATAAACCAGATTTTCTTCAACATTCCATAACACATCATAAATGCTGGGAATAGCAGGAATTTTATGCATCAAAATATCAGTGACATGTTCTTTGATTTCTGTTTTTTCATTCTTGGAAACAAAATCCCTGCCTGATTTTTCTTTTTTTTTCTCAATTTCAATGGCCATATATTTCTGGATCAGTTTGGCTGGAACTGATTTTTTATCGATTCTCAATGAAAAAAGAAAATAGGTGCCGAACTGAAACGAAAATTTTGAAAAATCAGGATGATACGGACTTTCAACCGGTACCCATCCGGCAGATATTTCATCATACTCATTTTCAATGGTAGGTATTGCGTATTTTATCAGGTTATTTAAAACATGTTCGATTACC
>JBNKNP010000144.1:0-10837 GCA_050293905.1 Desulfobacteraceae bacterium
CAGGGGGAAAAAGGCGGCTGCCCCATTTCTTTTAATACAGTAAGGCCGTTTTCAGGAGAAAGCAAGTAAGCTAAAAAAAACTGGGCAGCTTCCGGGTTGGGTGCATCTTTTATCATGGTTATTCCATAGGTACAGGACTGTCCTTTTTTAGTGATCCAGGTCTCCGGCTTTTTGCCGGTCACCTTTACCCGGGCCTGTTCATAAAATTCATCATATTTATAGTTGCCAAGATTGATATGGTCATCCAGCTTTAAATATTTTAATCCTTTCTGGGAAGCAACGGACAGGTATTCCCATCCATAATCAAGCTCTCCTGATTTAATCAGCTCGACCAGTTGAACCGCTTTGGCTTTGATGTTCTTTTCAGGGCGGTTGGCAATGCAGTTTTGGTACAGGTTCTTTTCTCTATAAAATTTTTCTGCCAGCTGAAGCATCATCAAACTTCTGTAGCCGCAGGGGTCGAGGTTGGGGTCTGAATGCCCCCATTTGACGCCTTTTTCCTGCAGGAACTTATACCAGTTGTCTGCATTGATTTTGTCGGCATATTTGCTTTTGTCTGTATAGCACAGTACAAGCTGGTTCGTGGCAAACCTGACGTTCCAGGTGGCAAACCCGGGGATCAGATTGTTGTCAATGACCTTATAGTCGGCAGAGGCCATGATATCGGCAGGCTTTCTGGCATCTGAAATCAGGCGCGCCATCTTGGTGCTGCCGCCGGCGGTTCTCTGTATATCCACGTCCGGATACAAGGCTTCAAAGTCTTTTTCAATTTTTGCAAAAGGTACCGACAGGCTGCCGGCATGGAAGAGGGTCACCACGCCTTTTACCTTTGTCTGAGCTTGAACAGGAAGAATCGTGGTTGCAAGAAAGATAAAGACCAGGGATATTAATAAATTGCGATGGCTCATATTTACTCCTTTTTGGTTATTTATAGTTATATTTTTAATATTCCATATCAATAAAGGAGAAATACAACCTATTTTTACGAATTTGTAAACAGTTTTTTCCAGATTGACAAGTTATTTTCCCCTTGTCATGAATTCAAACCAGGAGAAGGAAAGGATGAATACCAAGAGCAGTCCTTTGCTGAGATCTTCACCTGCCATGCATAAATTAAATTTAGGAAATTTCGAAAATGTCCCACGGTTCGGATTCATTAAAAAGTATTTTTTTTGCTCTGGGAGCAAATCTGGCCATCGCTGTTTCAAAAATAGTAGCGGCAATCATCACTGGTTCCGGTTCCATGATGGCGGAATCCATACATTCGCTGGCAGATTCCGGTAACCAATTACTGCTGCTTTTCGGCCTTAAACGCTCAAAACCTCCGCCATCATCCGATTGTTCGCTCTGCTATGGAAAAGCGATATATTGCTGGTCATTTCTTGTTGCACTGATTTTGTTTTCCCTTGGCAGTATGTACTCAATCTATGAAGGGTAATATAAATTAAAACATATGGTATGGGAACGGATGAGACAAGTGGTTTAGATGAGCAGGGCCAGTGACAATGATGCAAACGAGGCCAAAGTGGAGAGCATGATGGCTGCTGATGCCAATTGGGTGTCTGCGTTCAGCTGGGCAGACAGAACATAAATTGCAGTGGATGTGGGCAGGGTGAAAAAAATCATTCCGGTCTTGAAGGGGATACCTGATACTGAAAAGACTTTAAGCAGTAAATATCCGATTACCGGAAGTAAGGCAATTTTAAGGGCTGACGCCACCAGGGCCGGCTGATAATTTTTTTCAAGCCCTTTCATGTTAAGGGAGCCGCCGATGGATATCAGTGCCAGGGGCATGGTGACCGAAGTCATTAATCCGAATGTCGTATCGATAAATTTTGGAAAAACAAGTCCGGTCCTGGAAAAAAAGAGCCCTGCGGCGCAGCCGATGATCAGGGGATTGGATACCAGGGATTTTAAAAGCCGGGCAGCATGTTGAAGCCGGCTTTTTTTTTGACCGGAATGCCAGATCAGGGTGGCCACTGCCAGGACATTGATAATGGGAATAGCAAATCCGATGAGGACACCAAAATACCGGACACCTGTCTCACCCAGGGCATTCATGACAGCAGCCATGCCGATATAGGTATTGAACCGGTAGCAGGCCTGGGAAAAAGCCCCGGCCTGGTAGCTTGAAATATGAAAAATTTTTATGGACAGCAGACTGAGCAGGTAAACAAGGAGAACTGCTGTTGTGGCTCCGATGCAAAGGGAGAGACTGTTGTCAAGATCCGGGGCGGCCGTGCCGATTTTCCAGAAAAGCATGGCCGGAAAAAAGATATAATACACCAGTTTGTCGGATGTTTTTAAAAAGGTATCATTGGTCAGCCCGGTCAGTTTTAAAAGCTTTCCCAGCAACAGGAGAACAAAAATCGGGAATATAGCATTGAGAATGGGCATGGCCTTAAAATAGAAAAAACCAATTGGTTTTGCAATTAAATATTAAACGGATCTTGAACAAAAAAGAGGCCGGGATGAAGCGGATATGGAAGGATTTAACAAACAAGGCCGCCAGTATAGATGTTCTGATTGCCCTTTGGCTAATAGTGGGGCGGTTTTTCGTCGGCTTCCCCCTGGCTTCCCAGGGCAAGTTCGGAAACGGCCTTGATCTGTTTCACGAGGCTGTCGCAAATCGATTTCAGCCGGTTGATCTCCTGATGCTGTTCATAAAGCTCGTCATTGAGATCCTTGATGGTCTTTTCCTGAAAGGCAAGCTTTGTTTCAATTTCTAACAGGCGGTCTTTGTCCATTATGTATTATTCCCCCGTACTATGGTTAATATCCCGGAGCAGCATGCTGGGCTTTCCGGTTATGGTGATGGTTTCCGGGCAAGCCAGATGGTGTGACGGCTGCCTTTTCCGGATTTTCTTGCCCGCACGCCAATAAGCTGAGTGTTAAATCCACATTGATTCAGCCGGCGGGTAAAGGCCGGATCTGTTCCGGCAGACCAGACCGACAGAATGCCACCCGGGTGCAGGGCCTGAAAGGCTTGTTTTAATCCTGTAATTGTGTAAAGGCGGTCATTGGTTTTCCGGGTAAGTCCTTCCGGGCCATTGTCCACATCAAGAAGAATTGCATCAAAACTTTTTTTTTCAGCACTGATGATGTCTGCCACATCTTCTTGTTTGATCCGGACTCTGGGATCATCCAGGGGGTTTTGTGCCAGATGCCCAAGATATTTTTTGTTCCAGGTGACCACAGCCGGAATCAGTTCCGCCACAGTGATCAGGCAGTCCGGCCCGGCTTCTTCCAGTGCGGCAGCCAGAGTATAACCCATGCCCAGGCCGCCAATAAGAATTTTTAAATCAGGCTTATGGGTCAATCGTGTGCAAGCCATACGGGCCAGTTCATCTTCAGATCCGTGAACACGGCTGTTCATCAGTTCGGTTTCTGCAGTGCGGATAGAAAATTCCGTTCCTCTTTTCCGCAAAACAAGATAACCGTCCTGTCCCGGGATACCTGTCTGATCAATTGTTTCCCATGGAATCATCTGTTTCTTTTTATTATTTGCAGCATAGGCTGCTGTCTGTGTTTTTTTAAAACGTTCTCTTTATCGGTGTTCAATATATATGCACCTTTCATAAAAGAAAACACTTAAAAGAAAATCAGGTCGTCTGCTCTTTTAGAAAGGAGTGACTGATTTAACCGGCTGCGGCTTGTGAAACATGAACCAATCCTGTATTTATCAGGGAATGAAAAAATCATCTAAAAACAGGCTCATGCCCTTTCACCAGGACCTTTTTCCCGGCACCACCCTGTTTGATAAAATTGCACGGGCAGTCTGCCGCGCCGGTGTTCTGCCCAGAAAGGAATTGTTCGAAAGCTGGGAGATGGCCAAACGTGTACGCCGTGAGTTCAGGGGAGGCCGGGTGCTGGATCTGGCATGCGGTCATGGCCTTCTGGCCCATATCATGCTCCTTTTGGATGATACGTCCAAAACAGCCCTGGCTGTTGATAGAACCATTCCCGGGAGTGCAAAAAAATTATCCAAAGCCCTGGTTGAGCGCTGGCCCAGGCTGGAGAACAGGATTGTTTATCAATCTGTTTTGATTGAGCGGATTGATGTCCAGCCCGGGGACTTGGTGGTGTCTGCCCACGCCTGCGGGGCTCTGACCGACCTCATCCTGGACAGGGCCATTCAGCAGCATGCCCGTGTGGCTGTGCTTCCCTGCTGCCACGACGCAGACGTTTGCCATACCCACGGGCTTGACAACTGGATGGACAGTGCACTTGCCATTGATGCAGCCAGGGCATTGCTGCTTGAATCCAGGGGATACCGGGTGCTGACCAAAAAAATTCCCCATGAGATTACCCCGAAAAACCGACTGCTCATGGGTGAATTTTCCGGAAAATAAGTCCGGTTTGATTGAGCTGTTTTTGCCGGTTCGGAAGGATGAAAAAAAGGTGAAAACGGATTCTTTTGTTAAATCAAACAGATATGAACCGGGTATGAATATTGCTTGAAAAATTATATATTGTTCATGCAGCAGGGGGGTGATCTCCTGCGCTTATTACCAGTGACGGTGGAAAGCCACTGGATTCTATTTTAAGTCGGCCCCGACTCAGGACGATGAGGAAGCCGAAACAGTTTAAAGGGGGCCGATCGTGAAGATTGATACATCTAATATCAACCTGTCATCCACCCATGCATTTTTTGAAAAAGATGAAATTAGCCTTGACAGACAAGTGAGGTTTTCAAATGTATTTGACAACCGGCTGGCAAGATTTCAACCCGTTGCGGAGAAGCCGGCAGCCATTGATGTTTCTCCGAAATGGTATGAAATGACCGCGCTTGGCGGCCAGGAGGCCATGAAACTTAAGCGGGTGTTTGTCCTGGAACTGGAAAAACTCAAAAATATTATGGACCGGATGATTCAGTGGCTGAACCGCTCAAGTATAAAAGGATGCTGCTGTGAATTTGAGGGCTTTAACCAGATCAATGTGAATCCGTTTGAGAAGCAGCCCGGGCAAATTGTTGAATATGATTATGTTGAAAAAAGAAGCTATATCCACCAGGAAACTGAAAATACGAATTTTTTCGCCGACGGGATCGTTAAGGCCATGGACGGCAGAACCATTGAACTGTCTTTTGAAATGAACCTTGGAAGGGAGTTTTTCAAGGAAGATAAATATGCATACCACGAGAAAGGATACACCCTGGTTGACCCGCTGGTGATTAACCTGGATTCTTCTTTGCCGCAACTGGCCGGAACTTCGTTTTCTTTTGATCTGAATATGGATGGTGCAGATGAAGATCTTTTGTCTCTTAGGCCGGGCAGCGGATTTCTGGCACTGGACAAAAATCGGGATGGGATAATCAATGACGGCAGCGAATTATTCGGGCCGTCCACGGGCAGCGGATTCGATGAACTGAGCAAGTATGATCAGGATCAAAACCTGTGGATTGACGAAAATGATGATATTTTTAATGAACTGACCATCTGGGAAAATGATGACCAGGGGCAGATGCATCTGACAAAGATCAAAGACGCCGGTATCGGTGCGATTTACCTGGTCAGTTCACAAACCCCTTTTGAACTGCGGGATGAGAACAATCATCTGCAGGCCCGGGTTAAAAAATCAGGAATTGCATTAAATGAAGACGGGTCAAGCAGGTCGGTTCAGGAAATGGACTGGATCGCATGATCAGATTTCGATAGTTTTTTATCGTATGATTTACAGCGTTTGAATAATTTGTTTATTGTGAAAAACGAATCTGTGATATAGTCTTTTGCAGTGAGCTCAAATCAGATAACAAATAGAAATATCAAAGTTTTCTCACCGATATTTTCCATTCGGCTAAAATTGATTTTGCTTGGCATCGGCTGTGTTTTGGTTACAGCCTCGGCCATGGTAATTGTCGGCGTCTGGCAGGGAAATGTGTTCAGCGGCCAGGTCCGTTTAGAAGCAGAAAAAATTATCAATGCTGATTTAAACCATATCACGGAAAGTGTTTATAATCTGATAAAAGCACAGGATGAATCAATCCAGCAAAAGGTGAATCATGATCTGAATGTAGCCAGATTTGTTCTTCAAGGGATGGGTGAAATTAAATTGTCCCATGAAACCGTACCCTGGACTGCAACCAATCAATATACAAATCAGCAGGTAAAAATAAATCTGCCTAAAATGATGGTGGGGGATCAATGGCTGGGTCAGAATGAATTGATGTGGAACCATACAGCTGTTGTGGATAAGGTAAAAGGCCTTGTGGGCGGAACCGCTACCATATTTCAGCTTATGAATAAGCAGGGGGATATGCTCCGCGTTGCCACGAATGTCGAAAAAGGGGGCGGAAAGCGGGCGATCGGAACCTTTATTCCTTCAAAGAACCCGGACGGTAAAGACAATCCTGTTGTTTCAGCCGTGATGGTTGGTGAAACCTATCGTGGAATCGCCTACGTCGTCAATGCCTGGTATGTTACGGCATATGAACCCATCTATAATCAGGCAGAGGAAGTCATTGGCGCACTTTATGTCGGAGTGAAACAGGAAAATATCGCTTCACTGCGTAAAGCCATTATGGACGTCGTTATTGGAAAAACAGGGTATGTTTTTATTTTAGGCGGCAGGGGAGAGGACCAGGGACATTATATTATTTCAAAAAACAGCCGCAGGGATGGGGAAAATATTTGGGAGAGCATGGATGCAGAAGGTCATAAATTTATTCAATCCATCGTGAAAAAGGCAGTGGCCTGCATGCCTGGTGAATTTGCAACAGAACGCTACCAATGGAAAAATCCGGATGATGATGCACCCAGATGGAAAATTGTCAGGCTTGCCTATTATGAGCCCTGGGACTGGGTGATCGGCGCAAGTGTTTATGAAGACGAACTTCAGGATTTTATGAATGAATTGACTGCCGGCTATAAGGACATGGTTCAGACCTTCATTTTTGTTGCTGTGATTTTTGCCATTGCAGGAGGAATTATTGCATGGTTTTTTTCAAAACCGGTTACTCACGCCCTTTCCGTTGTCACAAGGGCTGCGACCAAATTAACGAAAACTGATCTGCCCCGTCTGGAACAAACCATGCAGTCTGTTAAAGACGGTGATCTCTCTGTGGACTTTCATTTTTCAGCCGAATCTGTGACGGTCTCCTCAAAGGATGAACTGGGCATTATGGCCCAGGCCTTTACCAAAATGAATACCGCACTGGTACATATCGGTGACTCCTTTACATCAATGGTTGCCAGACTCAGGGATTTGACCGAGCAACTGGAAAGCCGGGTAAAGGAACGGACTGCCGAGCTGATGGAATCACAGCGCAGACTGGAGGATATTATTGATTTTTTACCGGATGCCACCCTGGTTATTGATCGTAAAGGGACGGTAATTACCTGGAACCGGGGTATGGAGAGCATGACCAATATCCGTGCCACGGAAATGATCGGCAGGCGGGATTTTGAATATGCCGTTCCTTTTTATGGCCGCCGCCGTCCCATGTTGATTGATCAGGTACTGACGCCGATGGATGACTTCAAAGAAAAATATGAAAGCTTCAAGCAGGAGGGGAATGTTCTTCTGGCGGAAAGCCGGATTGAGCATCTTAAAGGGAAAGATACCTTTATTTTTGAAACTGCTTCTGCATTATTTGATACAAAGGGAAGTGTCATTGGTGCCATTGAAATTGTAAGGGATATTACGGATCGAAAAAAGATTGTGGAAAAACTGCGACACGCAATGATTGAAGCTGAAGCAGCCACCCGGTCAAAAAGTGATTTTCTGGCCAATATGAGCCATGAAATCCGAACTCCCATGAACGCTGTCATCGGTCTTGCCGGTCTTGCCTTGAAAACAGATCTGTCTCCCAAGCAGCTGGATTATCTTAAAAAAATTGAAACATCAGCTCAATCGCTTTTGGGCATCATAAACGACATTCTTGATTTTTCCAAAATTGAAGCAGGCAAACTGTCAATGGAAACAGAGCTGTTTAATCTTGAAGACGTACTGAAAAATTTATCAAGCCTGATTGGATTTAAAACCGATGAGAAAAATATCAAAGTTGTCTATGACATCCAAGCGGATATCCCATATCATCTGATTGGCGATGCTTTGCGGCTCGGCCAGGTGCTGACCAATTTAACCGATAACGCTGTAAAATTTACAGAACAAGGGGAAATTTTAATTTCCATCAAAAAAGAGGATGGGAACGATCCGGAATCGGACAATCATGTAGTCCTGTGTTTTTCCATTCAGGATACCGGTATAGGTATGACCCCGGATCAGGTTGAAAAATTGTTTAAATCGTTCAGCCAGGCAGACACATCCACCACACGAAATTACGGAGGAAGCGGTTTGGGGCTTTCCATTTCCAAAAGCCTGGTGGAAATGATGGGCGGCCGAATATGGGTGGACAGTGAATATGGAAAAGGCAGCACGTTTAGTTTTACAGCCGGATTTAAGCTGCCGGGAAATAAAAAGATCGTTTGCGCTCCGGAATTAAAACAACCGACCGATGATGGGAATTTGATTGTCGAGGAATTAAGCGGCATTAAAGGATCCCGTATTTTGCTGGTTGAGGATAATAAAATCAATCAGCAGGTGGCATTTGAACTTTTATCGCATTATGGTTTTAAGGTCATGCTTGCTGATAACGGCCAGGGAGCCGTTGACATGGTTAAAAAATGGTTCCGGGAGCAGGAGGATCATCCAGACGGCCGGTATCTTCCGGATGCGATTCTCATGGATATCCAGATGCCCGTTATGGACGGATATACGGCGGCAAAAAAGATCCGGGCGCATGAGGAGAAATTAAAAAAATCAACAACACCCATCCCGATTATCGCCATGACCGCCCATGTCATGTCCAGTGAGCATGAAAAATATATCCATGCCGGGATGAATGATTTGGTGACCAAGCCCATCTATCCGAAAACGTTGTTTGAGACGCTGATTCGATGGATTCCTGTTAAGCAAAATGCAGATCAGCCGGACAATATTCCCTCGCAGGCAGTGGCACAGGAAATTGAAAAGTTTCAATCCCTGGCCGGTTTTAACGTTCAGGAAGGCCTGTCCCGTGTGGCAAACAAGGAAAAAGTTTACTTTGATATGCTGGTGGCGCTTAAAAAGGAGCATAAGGCCATTGCTGAAGAAATTAAAACAGCAATAAATGCATCTGATATGGATCTTGCGAAACGTTTAATCCATATTATAAAAGGGCTGTCAGGGAATTTGAGTGCATACCGCCTTCATGATGCTGCCACAGCCTTGGAAAAAGCGGTCACCCGGGATCAAAAAAAGCAAATTAATGAGACATTAACTGATTTTTCCATGGCATTTGCACAGGTTATTGAAAACATTGCACAATTAGAGTCACAAATGCAGTTCAACAAGCCGTTGTTAGAAAATAACGGCAAATGCAATCCGGAAAAAATAAGCAGGCTTTTAACACAGTTGGCTGAATTCATTGCATCCGATTATACAGCAGCAATAAAAACAATCGAAAAGATAGAACATCAAGTTCAACATTTATTTTTATACCAGGATGTTATAAAATTAAAAGCATATATTGAAGATTTTGAAGAAAACCGGGCGCTGGAAAGTATTAAACAAATACAAAGAAAATTGATAAATATGATGGAGATGGCTGGAACAGATTAAAAAACAAGGATTTTTTAATGACTTCCCGGAAAGAAAAAGCCACCATTTTGATTGTTGATGATATGCCTAAAAATATTCGTGTGCTCATGGAAACACTGGGCGATGAATACAAGATGATTGCTTCAAAAAGCGGAGAATCAGCGCTGGAAAAGGCCCGTGCTGCCCCTGCCCCTGATTTGATTTTGCTGGATATTATGATGCCGGGAATGGATGGATATGAAGTGTGCCGGATATTGAAAGAAGATAAAATTACCCGAAGTATTCCTGTGATATTTATATCGGCCGCATCAGAGCCGGTGGATGAAGCCAAGGCCTTTCAACTGGGCGCTGTTGATTATGTAACAAAGCCGTTTTCTCCCATGGTTGTCCGGGCAAGGGTCAAAACCCATATTGATTTAAAGAGGAAAACAGACCAGCTCAGAGAGTTGACGTCCATTGACGGACTCACCCAAATTTTCAACCGCAGAAAATTTGATGCAATGTTGATTCAGGAATGGAAGCGGGCACATCGAAATGGGGAATATCTTTCATTGCTCATGATAGATATTGATCATTTCAAACAGTACAATGATCATTACGGTCATGTCCGGGGAGATGAATGTTTGAAACAAGTCGCCGGCACACTCACAAACGCCTTGAAACGGCCTGGAGATTTCCTGGCGCGGTATGGCGGAGAGGAATTTGCAGCCATATTGCCAAAAACAGACCTTGACGGAGCCATGGTTATTGCCGAACAGCTCAGAAAGGCAACATTGGCGTTGAATATAACGCATCAAATTTCAAGCTCTGCCGATTGTCTGACCATCAGTGTCGGGGTTGCGGCCACACAGCCGTACAATTCTAAAATTTCATCTCTCGATCTGGTTCATGCAGCAGACAAAATGCTGTATATTGCTAAAGAAAAAGGGCGCAATCGTGCCAGTGGAGTGAAGAAATAAGAAATTATGCTCAAAAAGTACAATCGCCATGAAAATTTAACGATTTCAGATTCCATGACAAAAGTCATAATGGAAGGTTGCACCGATTGTGGTATCTGTTTGATTGATTGTGCCTTTCTAACGGCTCAAGGCACTCCCGGAGCACTGGCAAAAAAGGCAAAAACGGATCCTGAAGAACTGTATGCCGCTGCTTTTGAATGCAGCATGTGCGGGTTATGCACGGCTGTTTGCCCTTTGTCATTGGATCCTGCGGCCATGTTTTTTGATTTTAGAAAAATTGCAGTTGAAAAAGGACAGGG
>JBNKNP010000145.1:0-6352 GCA_050293905.1 Desulfobacteraceae bacterium
AGGGTGATTTCACCGGTCATGGCAATTTTTCTGGAAACAGGCTTCCCGGTAAGAACAGATACCACCGCCGTGCACATGGATATCCCGGCAGAAGGACCGTCCTTTGGTATGGCCCCTTCCGGGACATGGATATGGATATCAAATTTTTTATAAAAATCCGTTTTTATCCCCAGTTCTTTGCTTCTGGACCGGACATAGCTGACAGCAGCCTGACTGGATTCCTTCATCACATCGCCAAGTTTGCCGGTCACCGACACATTGCCTTTCCCGGGCATGGTCACCGCTTCAATGGTCAGCAGCTCACCGCCGAACCGGGTCCAGGCAAGACCGGTTACAATCCCGACCATATCTTCCTTTTCTTTTGCACTGTCCCGGAACCTGTGCTGGCCCAGAAATTTTGTCAGCATTCTTGTTGATATCCTGCACAGTTTCCGATCATTTGTTTTAACAATCTGGGTGGCTATTTTGCGAAGGACAGAAGAGATTTCCCGTTCCAGATTTCTCACCCCTGCTTCTTTGGTATACCGTTTAATAATGGTATGGATTGCATTTTTTGAAAAAACCGCATCCTCCAGGGTCAGGCCGTTTTCTTTCAACTGCTTGGGAATCAGATATCCTGATGCAATTTTTTCCTTTTCATATGCAGTATATCCCGGGATCTGGATAATTTCCATGCGGTCCCGGAGCGGGTCCGGTATATTGTGAAGCGTATTGGCCGTGGTGATAAATAAAATCTGGGACAAGTCGTAATCCACTTCCAGATAATGATCATTAAAATTTTTATTCTGCTCCGGGTCCAGGGCTTCCAGAAGAGCAGATGACGGATCGCCTCTGAAGTCCGATGTCATCTTGTCAATTTCATCCAGGCAGAAGACCGGGTTATTATACCCTGTCTTTTTCAGGGTCTGAATAATTTTACCCGGCATGGCACCGATATAGGTCCTGCGGTGTCCCCGGATTTCGGCCTCGTCCCGGATACCGCCCAGGGAAATTCTTGCAAACGCCCGTCCCGTGGCTGATGCCACAGATCTTGCCAGAGAGGTTTTTCCCACTCCCGGCGGCCCTACCAGACAGAGGATCGGACCTTTGATCTTTTTTACCAGCATCTGAACTGCCAGATATTCAAGAATTCTTTCTTTGGGTTTGTCAAGACCGTAATGATCCCTGTCCAGGATCTGTTCTGCTTTTTCCAGATCGTTCCTGGACTGCTTCCTGCGAAACCAGGGAAGGGAGAGCAGCCAGTCAATATAATTTCTGATGACCGTGGCCTCCGAAGACATGGGCGACATCATTTTGAGCTTTTCAAGCTCACGCCGGACCATGGATGCAGCTTCTCTGGTCATTCTTTTTCTTTTGATCCGATTTTCAATATCTTCAAATTCGGAACTTGCGCCGTCTTCCCCCATCTCTTTCTTGATGGCCAGCATCTGCTCATTGAGATAATGTTTTTTCTGAAGCGATTCCATTTGTTCCTTGACCCGTCCCTTGATTTTCTGGGACATGGCAAACACTTCAATTTCTTTCTGGATCATTTTGAGTAAAAGAAAAAACCGTTCTTCAATGTCACCGCATTCAAGCAATTTCTGCTTTTCTGCAACCTTAAACGGCATCTGGCTGGCAATGGTGTCCGCATACCTGGATTCATCAGCGGACAAAGTTGTCAGTTTGTTGATAAATGAATTGGAAACCACACTGGAAAGTTTTGAATAATGCTTAAAACTTTCCGTTACCGTACGGATGGCAGCCTCGCTGGCCGTTGCCGGCATGGGCGTTTCAGGCACCGGGATATAATCCACCATCAGGCAGCCGTCTTCTTCAAACAACTTGACGATTTTCCCCCGTTCAATCCCTTCCACCAGGGCTTTTACCGTACCGTCGGGCAATTTGAGAAGCTGGGTGATTCTGGCACGGGTTCCAATAGGATAGATATCTTTGATATTGGGTTTTAATACATCCGGGTCTTTCTGGGTGGTTAGAAAAATTTTTCTGTCCCGGCCCATGGCCTCGGACAATGCTTTTATACTCTTTTCCCTTCCAACAAATACCGATGTGGTAATAAAAGGGAACAATACCATATCCCGCAGCGGCACCAGCGGAAGTTGTTTTTTTATACTCTCAGAGCCATCTTGATGAAAAAACTTGGGGATATTGATCATTAGAGGTCTATGTTCTCCCGGAGCTATGCCTGTTTTTTGGGTTGTTCATAGAGCAGGATAGGGTCTTCGTTTTTCAAAACCACTTCCTCTCCCACCACGCATTCCGAGACATTTTCCTTGGACGGAATTTCGTACATAATATCCAGCATGGTCTCTTCCATGATTGCCCGAAGTCCTCTGGCTCCGGATTTACGGCCCACAGCTTCCTTGGCCATTGCTTCCAGGGCCTCATCCGTAAACTGAAGGTCCACCCCTTCAAGCTTGAATAATTCCTTATACTGCTTGACCAGGGCATTTTTCGGCTCGGTTAAAATCTTAACCAGGGATTTTTCAGTGAGCTCACCAATGGATGTAATAATGGGCAGACGGCCCAAAAACTCGGGAATCAGGCCAAAACGGATCAAATCTTCGGGTTTGAGCTTTTCTAAAAGCTCACCAATATTGACATCCTTTTTGTCAGCGATTTTAGCACCGAATCCCATTGTTTTCTTGGTAATCCGCCGTTCAATCACTTTTTCCAGCCCGGTAAAGGTACCGCCGCAGATGAAAAGAATATTGGAGGTATTCACTTTGACGTAATCCTGCTGGGGGTGCTTTCTGCCGCCCTTTGGCGGGATGCTGGCCACGGTGCCTTCGATAATCTTTAAAAGAGCCTGCTGTACCCCTTCTCCCGAGACATCCCGGGTAATGGACGGATTATCTCCCCGCTGTGATATTTTGTCGATTTCATCAATATAGATGATCCCTTTTTCCGCTTTTTCAATATCATAATCTGCATTTTGAACCAGGGAAAGAACGATATTTTCAACATCTTCCCCTACATAACCGGCTTCGGTCAATGCTGTGGCATCGGCAATGGCAAAGGGTACATCCAGAAACCTGGCCAGTGTCTGAGCCAGAAGGGTTTTCCCGCAGCCGGTGGGACCAATGATCAGAATATTGCTTTTTTGAATTTCCACATCATCCGGTTTTTTTTCAATGGTGGAACTGAGCCGCTTATAATGATTGTACACGGCCACGGAAAGAACTTTTTTAGCCCGGTCCTGCTCAATCACATAGGTATCCAGCAGCGCTTTGATCTGCTTGGGGGTCAGAAAATCCTTTAAACCGGTTTTGTCGCCCTGTTTTTCCTTTTCTTCATCTTCAATGATCTCGCCGCATAATTTGATGCATTCATTACAGATATAAACGCTGGGGCCGGCTATCAGCTTTTTGACCTCTTTTTGATTTTTACCGCAGAATGAACAGAAAAACTGATCATTGCTCTCATCTTTTTGAGTCATAAACTACTCCTTTGAAGACTCATCCGTTTCTTCCGCCAACTCGCTTCTGTCGGCAACGACCCTGTCTACAATGCCGTAATCCCTGGACTCGGCCGCTGACATAAAAAAGTCTCTTTCCGTATCTTCGGCAATTTTTTTAATATCCTGACCAGTATGAACAGATAATATTTCATTCAGGGTCTGTTTCATCCGTATGATCTCATTGGCCTGAATCTGAATATCCGTTGCCTGGCCCTGTGCTCCGCCAAGCGGCTGGTGAATCATGATCCGGGCATTGGGCAGTGCAAACCGTTTATTCTTTGCCCCGGCAGCAAGCAGCAGGGCCCCCATGCTGGCGGCCTGTCCCACACAAACCGTGGCGACATCCGGCTTAATGTACTGGATGGTGTCATAAATGGCCATCCCGGCCGTAACCACGCCGCCCGGAGAATTAATATAAAAACTGATATCCTTTTCAGGATCTTCCGATTCCAGGAACAGGAGCTGGGCAACAATAAGATTGGCAATCTCATTATCAATGGCAGATCCAACAAAAACGATTCTGTCCTTTAACAGACGCGAATAAATATCGTAAGCACGCTCCCCCCTGTTGCTCTGTTCAACAACCATTGGAATAAGAGGCACAGTTAAACTCCTTTAAAATTTTTTATAGATTATCATGACGAATACGTATACCGGATATCACTGCCGGCTGTCTTATTCTGACGCCTGGACAGTTTCAGGCGCCGCTTCCGGCTCGTCATCTTTAGGCTCAACTTCGGTGACTGATCCTTTTTCTATTATAAGGTCAACAGCCTTTTTTTCAAGCTGTGTTTGTTTATAATAATCCAATTGTCTGGCATCCATATTAAAATAATTCTTAATGGCATCCACAGAGGCATTCATTGCTTTGGCCATTTCTGCATACCCTTTTTCAAGCTCTTCTTCCGTGAGTTCAAGCTTTGCCTGGGAAATAATTTTATCCAGAATCAAATGACGGCCGGCCTGTTTTTCAGCGACATCCCGATACTGGGTCCGAATATTTTTCTCGGTCAGACCGACCTCTTCCAGAGATGTATTATTGGCCGTATATGCCTGTTGGGCTTCCATTGTAATACCATCCAGTTCGGATTCAATCAGGGCGTCGGGTATGTCAAACTTGCATTTTTCCAAAAGGTTTTGAAAAATCTGCTCTGACAATTCGTGCTTGACCCGCTGGTCATACCCCTTTTCAAGATTTTCCCGGATAGAGGTCCTGAGGGCTTCCAGACTCTCAAATTTTCCCCCGAGACTTTTTGCCAGCTCGTCATCAGCTTCAGGCAGGATTTCTTCTTGTATTTCTTTCAATTTCACTTTATAAACAACGGTTTTTCCTTTTAATTCATCAACATGATATCCCTCGGAATAAGGGACTTCGATCTCAATATCCTGCACTGGAATTGATCCGATTAATTTTTGTGAGAATTCTTTGGGCATGCCCGGTTTACCAATACCCATGACATAATTCTCAACCTTGGGTGTCTGTTTACAGGGTTCATTATCCAGGAAGCCTTCATAATCAATCAGAACAAAATCATCTTCTTTGACCTGGCGCTCTTCTGTGACGGTTTCTTTTTTGGCCAGGGTCTTTTGAATCATATGAATCTGACTGTCAATTTCTTCATCAGATATTTCATATTTCGTCCGGGTCAGTTCAATGCCTTCATACTCTACGTCATCAAGGACGGGTTTAACTTCTATTGTTACGTCAAATTCATAATCAGCATTTGGATCAAGATCAGGCGGATCCATCTGAGGGGCACCCACAACATTCAGGTCGTGCTCTTTCACCACTTCGATAAAAGCCTGCTGGATCAACCGTGGTGCGACATCGTTATGGACATCTTTGGAAAATCTGTTCTCCAGAACTTTCCTAGGTATCTTGCCCTTTCGAAATCCTTTAACACTTGCTGTTTTTTTCAGTTCACTGTACGCTTTATTAAGTTCCTTGGTAACGTCTTCTTTGGGAATCTGAAAAGAAAGCACTTTTTTCACACTGGTCTTATCTTCAATTTTTACCTGCATTTTTCAATCCTGTTCTAATTGTCCTAAAAACGGTTTCCTCAACAACGGAAAATCCATAACTGTTTATTAAACACCGCTTCAAATTTAAAAAAAAATGTAATATAACCTATAATATTATTTAAACATAAAGTTAATTAAGATAACGCTAATAACCAAAGGTGTCAAGAAAATTGGCCAAACAAACCGCGATCTCATGTATTGTTTTGATAGTTGTTTTTGCCCTGGCAGTTACACTGCCTGCCCAGCCACGCATTCAGACCACACAAGAAACGATTATTCTGGACCCCGGCCATGGCGGCAGGGACACCGGAATTATCTCTGCTACCGGGCTCATGGAAAAAAACATCACCCTGGTTATAGCGCAGCGGACCGCCCGGATTCTGGAAGATCATTATAATATTCTTTTTACCCGTTCAAAAGATATAAACCCGACCTTTAAAGAAAGAATGGGCATTGCCAATCAAACCCGGGCAGACCTCTTTGTTTCTATCCATGTAAACACATCAAACCCTCCGGCAGCCTTTGGATATTACCTGGATTCTTCGCAACCGGGCAACGCCGGCACGCAATGGAAATCCGTCGGGGACCAGCATAAAACAAAATCCAAACAGGCAGCCGGTGCTTTTTTAATAATATTTTCCAGACCCGGAACAGGTATTCGTTTTTATATGGATGCCGCACCGGTCATCTGCCTGCAGGGCGCTCTCATGCCGTCGGTCCTCATCGAGCCCTTGTCCATCTCCAGCCTGCCCAGTCAATCGCAGCAGTATGAAAAATATATAGACAAATATGCTGCCCTCATATCCGAAAGCATTGATTATTATTTTAAAAAAATTGCTGACGCACCGACAAAATAACTTGCCTTTACTG
>JBNKNP010000146.1:0-4229 GCA_050293905.1 Desulfobacteraceae bacterium
TATCTGAAATCCTGCTGTTGAACAGAGCGTGTTGATTTCAGGCCAATGTCTGTTCTTGCGGATATCCTGTGCTGGTTCTTCTTTTAGGTCAGGGGGTGTGTTGGCGGTGAAACGGACGGATCTGTCTTTGCTTATACATTCTATTGACAGCTCTTTGCCCGTGCCTGTTTGAAATTCATCAGCCAGACACTCCATACATGAAAACAGGATCATCTGAAACAACACCGGATCTGTTGCAAGTGTATAGGAGGCTTCGTTTTGAATGACATGGATGGTAAACCCTTTCTGTCTGAAGAGCCTGTCGGCAACCGTTGTTATTCTTGAGATATAGTCAAAAACATTGATGGCAAGCTCAGTAGAATCCGGAGTGTGGGCAAACCAGTTTAATCCGGAAGTCATACCAACGCCCCGGTAAGCCTGTTTTTTAATCGTATCGACGCTATTTAAAAGACGTTCATCAAGCCCTGATAATCCATTGGAAAGGTCCATCCGGACAATATCTTCCATCAGTCCGGAAGTCTCTTTGATAATGGCAAAAACATTTTGTATGTCATGGGTGACTGAAGCGGTGATTTTCCCCAGGAAGGCAGCCTTTTTGCTCGATTTTTCCATGTGCGTCTACTCTATTTTCTTCTGGTTGATCGCTGATTTAATTTTTTCGAGCAGATCACTGATATCGATGGGCTTCATTAAAAAGTCAAAAGCACCCATCCGCATCCCTTTCATTCCATCTTTTGTGGAACCGTGTCCCGTGAGAAGGATGACCGGAAGGGTCTCATCTATTGCTTTTGCCTGCTTGAGAGTGTCCAGACCGTTTAAGCCGGGCATCATCAGGTCCAGAATGGCAACATCAAATACTTCTTTGGTCAGTGTGTCAATGGCGGTTTCACCGTCCTCGGCAATTCTGGATTCAAACCCCCTGAGTTCGAGTCTTTCGGCAAGGGTTGAAACAAATTCAATTTCATCATCAACAAGAAGGATACGTGCTTTTTTTTCATTCATTTGTCATCTCCACTGTATCAGGTTCACCCGGAAGGTCGATGGTAAAAACAGTCCCTTTTCCCGGACTGCTGCTTACTTTGATCTGGCCTCCCAGTTTTTTTATAATTCCATAGGTTATGGAAAGACCCAGGCCTGTTCCTTTTTCTTTTTTAGTTGTGAAAAAAGGATCAAAAATGTTTTTGATGAGATCTTTGGGGATGCCGCATCCATTGTCACTGATTTTTAATTTTATACCGCTGTCTTCATTATTCCCGGTCTCAATTTCAACCTGGCCGAATTCCTCCACGGCAGCAAAAGCATTGGTCAAAAGGTTCACCAGTATCTGCTGGATTAACCCTTGATCCGAGTGTATTTCGTTCAGGGAAGTCGACAGATTCAACTTTATATCAATCTTTTTATAAAGAATATCCTTTTCCAGAAAATCCAGGACTTCGTTGATAATGTTATTAATATTAATGGGTTCTATCTTCATGTCAATCCGTTTGGAGAAACCAAGTAACCGGTGTGTTATTTTCCGGCATCTGTTCACGGATTTCAAAATTGCCGAGGTCAGATTTAAAAATTTCGCCTTATCTTTAAAATCCTCTGAAAGTTCTATTAAATCCCCCATAAGACCGGCCTTCTCGTTGATAATTGCCAGGGGGTTATTAATCTCGTGGGCAACACCGGCTGACAATCTGCCGATAGACGACAGCTTCTGTGCATGCTGGAGCTCGGTCAGTACGTTTTCCCTGTGCTCATCCGATGTTTTGATCCGCTTGATCAGTACCTGTGTCATCTTCAGTATGGCAAAAAGAATCACGGCCAGGCTCAGGACAAAAATTACAATCATTTCCGTTTTTAATGCGTACCAGGATTTTAATGCAACCGACTGGGGCTGAATAACAACAAGAATATACCCGGCAATTGAAAACGGAGATGAGACCATCAGGATGCTTCTGTTTTGATCATCCGCGCTGATGACGCTTTCGGATCTGAAATTTGCAGTCGCCGGCTTTAAGGGGCATTTTTCAAGGGTGTTGCCGTAATAAAGAGAGTTGGTCTGGAGAATGCCGTCATTGCTGATTAGAAAAGCGTCGGTCTGTCTTGGGAGCCCCATGCTTGAAATCAGGTTGTCAAAGAAATCAGTATCCATTGTTGCCCGCAATATCCAGCTTTCTCCGCTTTCCGTAAGATGCTGAACCGAAATCACAATATGCGGATATTTTCTGTATCCCATAAAAACATTGCTGATATATTGCCCCTTTATCTGGGTCTCCTGGAAAAAGCTCTGTTCCAGGTAATTTTTTCCCAGCAGGGAATAAGGGCCTGCATAGCTGACCAGATCCCCTGTACTGTTGACCAATCCAATATCAACAAATCCACTCCATTCCTTTTTCAAGGTTGCAAGTATTTTCTGGATATTTTGCTCGTTGTTCAATTCTTCTAAATCATAGGTTGCAGCAATAAACCGGATAATGGCAAGCCGCTGATCGAGGAACAATTCAAATGAATGTCTGGTTTTTTCGGCCATGGCGTACAGGGGAGTCATAATCTGGTTTCTCAGATAGGACCGGTACTGAAAATAATTGAGAATGATCATGGTGGTCAACGGAAGAATAGTGATCACCATCATGATTGCAATAATATTTCTTTTCAGCGTGCTGTAATGGTCGTCCGGAGGCTGCTTCAAAAATAACAGCGTATTGATGTTTTTTTTAAACATGCTGTCCCTCGATCATTCGCTCCAATAAAATATCCCCGGATTTCAGCTCTCCTTTTTTCCAGCAATCAAATGCCGTACTCCAATCTCCGGAAACAGCGTCAAATATCTCTATTTTTTTCCATCTGAGGAACTGATAATATTCATCTTCAATGGCTCCGCAAATCAGTGTATTGATGTTTTCCGCCAGGATGAGGTGACATAGATCGTCGGCAGAGGATCTAGGAAGGACGATACGCCGCTTCTCTTCTATGATGTGTCCTTTGGACATTAAGATGATCAACGCTTCTGTGGCCAGATCAAACCGAGGTGCGACTTCTTCCTGAAAAACCGGAATAGTGAGTTTATGTATCATAATCACATGTTCTTGTTATTGAGTTCTGCACTGAATTCAACCGGCAGCACTGATTCAGTATGTATCATAAGGAGTTAATCTTGTATAGTTTATTTTTATAAACCTCTTCCTGTTTCGTTTCATTTTTTGTCATTATGTCTTGCAATGTCGGGTTCCCCTGGCGGTTTCCGATGTCGGTGCAACCGTACGCATGGTTCTCTTATGCACGTCCATGGTCATAAAATCAGGCTCAAAACGGCTTGTAGCTGAATCACCGCCAACAGCTGCTCCTGTACTGATGAAATTGCTTGAAATCTTAAGGATAGGGTATAATAATGAATACTATGAAAAATCGGATAAAAAATTGCCGGAATAATTATCGACAAAAGTGGAGGACCGTTTGCAGTCATGAGAAACGTTGCGCCGAATCTGCTTTAAAACTATTAAATAATAAAGGGCAGTAAAAAGCAATGCCTCATAGAATTATGATCATTGACGATGATCCGATGACGCTCAAACGCCTGAGAAGACTTCTGGAGAAAGAGGGTTTCCCGGTTTCATCTTACACAGATCCTGTCAGAGCGATCAAACAGATGGAACGTCGTCATTACCATATTGTTGTCACTGATGTGAAAATGCCGGCTATGAATGGTATGGATCTGATGATTCGCGCCAAAGCATTCTCTCCGGATATCCGTGTCATCCTGATGACTGGATACGCCAGTATTGACCATGCCATTGAAGCTACTCGGGAAGGGGCCTTTTATTATCTTGAAAAACCGTTTTCGCCGAAACAATTCCTCGATAAAATTCATGCGGCTGTTGATGAGCTGAAAGCCGGAGCATCGATACCATCAAACAACGGCGATGATAATACAATGCCGGTGATTATCGGAAAAAGTCCCAAAATCAGTGAAATAGAATCCCTTGTCCGCCAGATTGCACTGACAGACTGCAGTGTCCTGATTTCAGGCGATTCCGGAAGTGGAAAAGAGCTTGTGGCGCGACAGATCCATGTTTTGAGCAACAGATCTAAAAAACCTTTTGTCCCTGTCAACTGTGGCGCATTCAGTGAAACCCTGCTGGACAACGAATTGTTCGGTCATGAAAAAGGTGCGTTTACAGGAGCCGGACAATGCCATGCCGGACTGCTGGAGGTTGCCGACAAGGGAACCCTCTTTTTAGATGAAA
>JBNKNP010000147.1:0-10111 GCA_050293905.1 Desulfobacteraceae bacterium
GAAGGTTATCCGGGTCAGCGCTATCATGCCGGCTGTGACGTAGTCGATGAGATCGAGCGGTTGGCCGTTGCTCGGGCTAAAGCGGCTTTCGGCGCTCAATATGCCAATGTCCAGCCCCATTCGGGATCCGGGGCCAATATGGCGGTCTATTTCGCGCTGCTCAATCCCGGGGACAAGATTCTGGCCATGGATCTTTCCCACGGCGGTCACCTGACCCATGGTTCCGGAGTCAGTTTTTCAGGACGGTTGTTTGATTTTGTTCATTACGGGCTTGACCCTGAAACCGAAACCATTGATTTAGCCCGGGTGGAAGAGCTGGCTCAAAAAAACAAACCCAAATTGATAGTTGCCGGGGCCAGTGCTTATCCCCGGATTATTGACTTTCAGGGTTTTGCACAAATAGCCAAATCCGTGGGCGCCCTTTTTATGGTGGATATGGCCCATATTGCAGGGCTGGTGGCCGGGGGTGTTCATCCAAGCCCTGTTGGTTTTGCCGATGTGATCACCACGACCACCCATAAAACCCTGCGTGGTCCAAGGGGAGGCATGATCTTAAGTTCTGAAAAATTTGCAAAACAGATCGGCAGCCAGATATTTCCGGGTATCCAGGGCGGACCGCTCATGCATGTGATTGCAGCAAAAGCCGTGGCCCTGAAAGAAGCCTTGAGTGATGAGTTTAAAACCTATCAGCAACAGGTGGTAAAAAATACAGCTGCCCTGGCAGACGTGATGATGAACCGGGGATATAAACTGGTTTCAAACGGTACGGACAACCACATGGTGCTGGTTGATTTCAGTGCCAGAGATTTCTCAGGGAAAGACGCAGAGGAATGGCTGGGTCTGGCCGATATAACCGTTAATAAAAATTCGGTTCCCAATGAAAAACGAAGCCCGTTTATCACCAGCGGTATTCGCATCGGTCTTCCCCTGGTAACGTCCCGGGGGATTGATGAGGCGGCCAGCCGTGAAATTGCCGGATTTATCTGTGATATTTTAGATGATAAGGCAAGTGTGGACCGGGTAAAAACTTCTGTTAAAGCCCTTTGTGCCCGGTATCCGTTGTATAAGGAAAAATAGAAAACTATGACTCCTCCGGCACCTGACAGACCGACATGGCATGAATATTTCATGGGAATCTGCAATCTGGTTGCCGGCCGGGCTACCTGCACCAGAAGGAAAGTGGGTGCCGTGCTGGTCCAGGATAAGCGGATTTTATGTTCCGGATATAACGGGGCGCCGGCAAAAGTACCCCATTGCAGTGAAACCGGTTGTTTAAGAGAACGCCTGAACGTGCCGTCGGGAGAGAAACATGAACTGTGCAGGGGGGTTCATGCTGAGCAGAATGCCATTATTCAGGCTGCGTACCACGGCGTCAAAGTCCAGGATGCAACATTGTACTGTACCAACCAGCCCTGTTCCATCTGTGCTAAAATGATTGTCAATGCAGGAATAAAAACCGTATATTATCAAGATGGTTATGATGATGCCCTGACCCTGGACATGTTTGAACAGGCCGGGATAAACCTTGTACAACTTGAAATTTAATTATTATATAAAGAGGCTGATATGAAATGCCCATTTTGCGCTAATCCAAACACCAGGGTGGTTGATTCGCGTCCGGGCAAAATCGAGTTTGAGGTCCGCCGGCGAAGAGAATGCCAGGAATGTCAGGAAAGGTTTACCACCTACGAACGGGTTGAACAGGTTCCCATTATTATTGTTAAAAAAGACAACCGCAGGGAAGAATTCAACCGGGAAAAAGTCCTGACCGGTATTAAAAAAGCATGCGAAAAAAGAGCCATCAGCATGAATCAGATCGAAGAAACCGTGGATGGCATTGAACATGAGCTCCGGGATAAAAATGAGCGGGAAATTTCCTCAAAAGTGGTGGGCGAAAAAATCATTCAGGCATTAAAAACAATAGACGACGTGGCCTATGTCCGCTTTGCCTCTGTTTACCGGGAATTCAAAGATGTGGCGGATTTTATCCAGGAACTGAAAGGACTGCTTCCCAATGAGTGTCTTTCCCCGGAACTGGATCAGATGACACGCCCCGAATCCGGCAGAAAAACCGGCCAGAGACCTGATAAGACCAGATTGAGAACGGACCAGACCAAACCAAACCGGTCCTGAGAAGAACATCCAAACCTCAACCAAGACCAAAAGCCCATGACTGATACCGATTATATGATGCAGGCCTTATCCCTTGCGCGAAAAGCCAAAGGATTTACCTCTCCCAATCCCTGTGTGGGTGCAGTGGTGGTAAACAACGGCAGGATTGTCGGGAAAGGGTATCACAAGGCTGCCGGACGTGCCCATGCTGAAGTGGCAGCCATTGATGATGCCGGATCAGAAGCAAAAGGTGCGGTGATATATGTAACACTGGAACCGTGCAACCATTTTGGGAAAACGCCTCCCTGCACGCGTAAAATTATCAATGCCGGCATCAAAAAGGTGGTGGTGGGCTGCAAGGATCCCAACCCGTTTGTCGCAGGAAACGGCATCCGGCATCTTGAAGAAAACGGGATTGAAGTGGTCAGCGCTATCCTTGAACAGGAAGCCAGGGATCTGATCGAAGACTTTATCTGGTATATTCAAAATGACAAAAAGCCGTTTGTCATCCTCAAATGTGCATCAACTCTGGATGGTCAGATCGCCACTTCCACCGGGGATTCAAAATGGATAACCAATCCGTTGTCCCGGGCACATGGTCATACCGTCCGCCGGGAAGTGGATGCCATCCTCGTCGGGTCCGGCACCCTGCATGCGGACAACCCGTCCTTGACCGCCAGAACAGATCATTCTCAAAAAAAAGATCCCGTAAGAATTATTTTAGATACCCGGCTGACCATTAAAGAAGATGCAAAGGTGTTGACCGGTAATTCTGCAAAAAAAACAATTATCGTTACCGGTCCGCAGGTCTCTGAGAGCAAAAAGAAACGGATCCTGGAAAAGGGGGCGGAGTTTATAGAGGTCCCGGTTATTGATCAATACCTTGATTTAAACGAACTGATGATTAAGTTAGGGCAGATGTCTATTTTAAGCCTTCTGATTGAGGGGGGGGGGACGGTTGCCGGATCAGCCCTGAAAGCAAAGATTGTCAATAAGGTGCTTTTTTTTCTGGCACCTAAAATTTTAGGCGGCAACGACGGCGTGCCGGTTTTTAAGGGTAAGGGCCCCGGTCTGATTAAAGATGCATTTGAATTGAAACGGTGCAATGTGTTACGCTTTGGCGAGGATATCCTGGTCCAGGGCTATTTAAAATAAGGCGGACAAAAGCAAATGGGTCCGCGTTTGAATATGATTTCATCGGGAGAAAAGGCGATTGTTTACAGGCATAATTGAAAGTTTCGGCACTATCCGGCGGATTGAGTCCAAAGGAGAAGGAAAGGTGCTTTCCATTCACTGTGACCTGGATTTATCCGATACCCGGATCGGTGATTCCATCGCAGTTAACGGGGCCTGTCTGACAGCCGTCAGCCTTGCAAACCATGTGTTTAAAGTGGATATGGCACCGGAGACGGTTGAGCGGACAACCTTTAAAGAATTGACGGTCGGCTCCAGGGTGAACATAGAACGGGCCCTGAAACTTTCAGACCGGATTGACGGCCATCTGGTCTCAGGCCATATTGACGGCACCGGTACCATTGCTGCCATAAATAAAAAAAGCAATGCAATCATTATTCAAATTGAGGTGGCTCAAAAACTGGCTGGGGAGATGATTGAAAAAGGGTCTGTGGCTGTTGAGGGAATCAGCCTGACGGTTAACACCTGCACAGACCGTTTTTTTGAAGTCAGCGTGATTCCGCACACAGCTTCGGTGACCACAATAGGGCTTAAACAGGTGGGCGATCAGGTGAATATAGAAACCGATATGATCGGAAAATATATACGAAAATATTTACTGGGAAGTTCCTCAAAAAACGATGCATTCCCCGTGAACAAACCGACTGGAAGACAAGCCGGTAAAGCGGATATTAGTATGGAACTTCTTGCAAAGAACGGATTTATTTAAAAAGGGTTGGAAAAATGCCGCATTTAACAATTGAACAGGCGATAGAAGATATTAAAAATGGAAAGATGGTCATTCTTGTGGATGATGAAGACCGTGAGAATGAAGGGGATCTGACCATGGCAGCAGAAGCGGTAACGCCTGAAGCGATAAATTTTATGGCCACATACGGCCGGGGACTGATCTGCCTGTCACTGGATTCAACCATTGCGGACCGGCTGGATTTGCCCATGATGGTGGATGACAATACCTCCCAGTACGGCACCGGGTTTACCGTCTCCATTGAAGCCAAAAAAGGGGTGACCACAGGAATTTCAGCAGCAGACCGTGCCACCACTATTTTAACGGCCGTGGCAGATGATACCCGTCCTTCAGACATTGCCAGGCCGGGGCATGTTTTTCCCCTGCGGGCCAAAGACGGCGGCGTCATGGTCAGGATCGGCCAGACAGAAGGATCAGTTGATCTTGCGCGTCTGGCTGGTTTAAAACCTGCCGGAGTGATTTGCGAAATCATGGATGATGACGGCACCATGGCCCGGATGCCGTCGCTTGAAATTTTTGCCAAAAAACATGGTATCGGCATTTGTACGGTGGCGGATCTTGTAAAGTACCGCCTTAAAACGGAAAGTTTTGTGAAAATAGCCGCCCAGACCGTCATCCCAACGAGAATCGGGGGAGATTTTAAAATCATTGCCTATGAAAATGACATGGACAACCTGACCCATATCGCACTTGTCAAAGGGGAAATTGATCCTGAAAAAGAAATTCTGGTCCGGGTTCATTCCGAATGCATGACCGGAGATATATTCTCTTCTTTAAGGTGCGACTGCCAGGATCAGCTTCACACGGCCATGGCCATGATGAAAGAAGAAGGCAGTGGTGTGATTTTATACCTTCGCCAGGAGGGCCGGGGCATCGGCCTTGTCAATAAACTCAAAGCGTATGAATACCAGCGCCAGGGCATGGATACGGTTGAGGCCAATGAAAAACTCGGGTTTGATGCAGACATGAGAGACTATGGCGTGGGTGCACAGATGCTGGTGGATCTCGGGGTTAAAAAGATGAAATTACTGACCAATAATCCCAAAAAAATGATCGGACTAGAAGGATACGGCTTAACCCTTGTTGAACAGGTTCCCATCCAGGTTGAGCCCAACCGCCATAACCAGGGGTACTTAAAGTGCAAAATGGCAAAAATGGGACATCTGCTCCATATGTAGGGAGCTGAAAGAAAAATTGTCAGATTAAATTAAAATAATAAGGATGAAAAGATGCCAAAGTTGATTGAAGCAGGTTTACAGGCCAAAGGTAAAAAATTTGGAATCATTGCTTCACGGTTCAATGATTTTATTACAGGAAAACTGGTGGAAGGTGCACTGGATGCACTGATCCGCAGTGGTGCGGCCGACAAGGATATTACTGTGTTGAAAGTGCCCGGTGCCTTTGAAATTCCACTGGCTGCCCAGAAAATGACCCGGCATGGAAAATTTGATGCCATCATCTGTCTGGGTGCCGTCATCCGGGGAGCGACCACCCACTATGACTACGTCTGCGCTGAGGTGTCCAAAGGGATTGCCACTGTGAGCCTGGCATCTGATATTCCGGTCATGTTCGGTATTCTGACAACGGAAACCATTGAACAGGCCATTGAGCGGTCCGGCACCAAAGCCGGAAACAAAGGCTTTGATGTCGCGCTGGGTGCTGTGGAGATGGCCAATCTCACCGACAGCCTGAAAAAGGCCGAATAATCTTATGGGTGATCGCAGGCAGGCAAGAGAACTTGCGCTCCAGGCGTTATTCTTTCTGGATATGAATCCGTCCGGTTCCGACCCCGTTGCTGAGGACCAGAGTATGGAACAGAAGATTGAAGCGTTTCGCAGCAACAACGAAGACAAGCTGACCCCGAGAGTGGAACCTTTTTTCCGGGATCTGATTGAAGGCGTTACAACACATCAAGTCAGGATAGATGATCTGTTGAACTCGTGTTCAAAAAACTGGAAGATTTCCAGAATGCCTGTGGTGGACAGAAACATAATGCGTATTGCCGTTTATGAGTTTTTGTACTGTGCAGATATTCCTTACAGTGTTACCATCAATGAGGCTGTAGAGATTGGGAAGAAATATGGCGGCCGGGATTCAGGACCGTTTATCAATGGGGTGCTGGACCGGGTAAAATCTTTGGAAGCAGCACCCAAAACCTGATTGAGGAGATTGTTTTGATTGTAAAAAAATTAGAAGTTGGCCCGATCATGGCTAATTGTTATATTTTAGGATGCGAAACAACAAAGGAAGCCGTGGTTATTGATCCGGGCGATGATGCCGACCGGATTCTCATGGCTTTGGCGAAATCCGAACTCAAGGTCAAGTATCTGATCAATACCCATGGTCATTTCGATCACGTGGGTGCCAATAAGCGGATGAAAGAGGCGACCGGAGCGCAGATTGCCATCCATCCGGGAGACGAGCCCATGCTTGGTGAGCTGTCAAAATCAGCCATGATGTTCGGCTTGTCTGCGGAAAATTCACCACCTGCAGATGTTCTTTTAAATGATGGGGATGAAATCAGTTTCGGTGAGATCACACTTAAAGTGATTCATACGCCCGGTCATTCAAAAGGCGGAATCTGTCTGTATACAAAAGAAACGCTCTTTGCCGGCGACACATTGTTTGCCGGCTCCATCGGCAGGACGGATCTGCCTGGCGGTGATTATGATACACTGATTTCAAGCATAAAAAATAAATTATTAAAACTGGATGACCAGACTCTGGTGTATACCGGACACGGTCCTGAAACCACCATCGGTAAAGAAAAGCAGATTAATCCGTTTTTACGATGACCTCTTTTTTAAAACATCTTCCCTTTTTGAAAGGTGTTTATCAAGAAGAGATTAAGCTTGAGCATCCGTTTGAGCAGGTTGCCCAGGCCTTTGCCTCACAAAAAGGAACAGTTCTGCTCTTATCGGGTTCAGACCTTGATGCATCCCGGTACCATATCCTTGCCGTGGATCCGTGGCTTGAATTATCCGGCCGTCAAAAATTAATTCAAATTGACTGCCTGGGGCAGCGCCTTCGATTTGAGCAGGATGTGTTTTCTGTTCTTGAGGTTCTGTCTGGCCGATTCAAATTGCCGGCCAGAATTACCGATCTTCCCGTCTGTGCCGGTCTTTTCGGATATTTTTCATATGATTTGAAAAATCAGATTGAAACCCTTCCTTCCACCTGTATGGATGTAAATCTTCCTGACCTTGTCCTGTATGCACCATCTATTATTATTGTTCATGATAAAAAAAGCAGTCAAACCACATTGTCTATTCCGTTGCCGGACCGGGACAGATCCGAAAAAGAAATAATAGAACAAAAGCGGCGGTTTTTCTTTGAGCGTATCCATAAATTTGTACAACATGATTATATGCCCGGCCGTTTTTTTATCGACAGCCAGGGGCTTGGATCCGGTTTTACAAAAGACGAATATATCCAGGCAGTAAAACAGATCATTACCCACCTGAAAGCCGGAGATATTTACCAGGCCAATCTTTCCCAGCGTTTTGAGACGGGATTTTCAGGCGATGCCTATGCCTTGTTTCTTGATCTGTATGACCGGAACCCGGCTGCTTTTTTCAGCTATATCCATGCCGGGGACCACAGGATTGTTTCAACCTCGCCGGAACGGTTCATAAAACAGTCCGGGCGGCTTGTGGAAACCCGCCCGATTAAAGGGACAATTGCCCGGGGTTCCAGTGAGGAACAAGACTTAAAAAACAGGAACGATCTTTCCAGCAGCTTTAAGGATGATGCCGAATTAACCATGATCGTTGATTTGATGAGAAATGACCTGTCCCGGGTGACCCGGCACGAATCGGTCGTGGTTAAGGAACACAAACGCATTGAAGCTTATGACAATGTGTTTCATCTGGTGTCGATTGTCCATGGAGAACTTGAACCGGACAAAACATCTGTGGATCTGCTCAAAGCCACATTCCCGGGCGGTTCCATAACCGGGTGCCCCAAGATCCGTTCCATGGAGATTATAGATGAACTTGAACCTGTTAAGCGCCATGTGTATACCGGGTCCATCGGATATATCAGTTTTCATGATACCATGGACCTTTCCATTGCCATCCGGACGGCCACCATTGTCAACAACACGGTATTTTTTTCAGTGGGAGGCGGCATTGTTTATGACTCAGACCCTGAAAAAGAATTCCAGGAGACCCTTGATAAAGGAAAAACATTAATAGAATCGCTGTGCGGCAGTGAAGCAATAAAAGAAAAGCCAAAGATAAAAGCTTGGGTGGACGGCAAGATTGTTGAGCAGGACAAGGTCATGGTGCCTGCTTCCAGTAGTGGGTTTCAATACGGGGCCGGTCTGTTTGAAACCATCCGGGTGGAAAACGGATATGCATTTCGTCTGGCCGACCATGTAAACAGGCTGAATCGATCCTGGACAGCATTGTTTTCAAGCCCGGTTCCGGACATTACATGGGAAAATGTGATCCAACAGCTTATCAGGAAAAATCAGTTCGCAGATAAAACGCTTGCCGTTAAATTGCTGGTGTCAAAGGATGAGCGTGATAACGGCAAGCAGGTTTTTCTGGCAGCCTTTGCCCGGGAATATGTTCACAGGCTGGACCTTGCGGGCAAAAAAGGACTGGACCTCATTACCTATCCGTATCCAAGGCAGACACCTTTGGCAGACCACAAAACCTTGAATTACCTTTATTATGATCAGGCAGGACGATATGCTAAAGCAAATGGTGCTGACGAGGCTCTTATTTTAAATGCAGACCACACGGTTTCAGAAACCAATACCGCAAATATTTTTTCCATACAGGAAAAGGAAATCATCGTGCCGGAGTCGGCCCATGTGCTTTGCGGTGTCACCCTTGCGGCTGCATTGGCACATTTATCTCAACAAGGATACAGGATATGTAAAACGCCTGTATCCAAAGAAGAATTTTGTTCGTGTTCCAATATTCTATTAACCAATGCCCTTATGGGCGCAGTTAAAGTCTTGACTATTGATGGAAAAAGCATAAAACAGGAACAAGGAATATGTTCCATTATCAATAAAGCCTTATTTCAACATACAAAATTAAATAAACAAGAACGATAAACACAGGGGGAAAAACATGAAAAAACTGTTAATAGCAGGTGTTGTTGTGGTGGTGGTCGTGGCAGCCGGTCTTATATTGACACTTTCAAATCTTGGACCGCTGGTAAAAAAAACAGTCAATACGATTGGCCCTAAAGTCACCAAGACAGATGTGAATGTGTCTGATGTCAGTATCTCGATTTTCAGCGGTGAAGCTAAAATCAAGGATTTTTTACTGGGCAATCCCAAGGGGTTCAAAACCGCCCAGGCCATGAAAGTCGGTTCTGTTTATGTGGATATTGATGAAGGATCCATTACCCAAAATCCCATTATTATCAATAAAATTGAAATTGTTAAACCGGAAATTACCTATGAAAAAATATCCGGGACGGATAATTTTAAACAATTATTGAAAAACGTTCAGCAAAGTGCAAAGTCAGAAAAGCAGGCTTCATCCAAAACATCGTCAACTGCAGATAAATCCGGTAAAAAAATCGTGATCAATGATGTTATCGTGAAAGACGGAAAGGTGAATCTGACCATGGCCATGCTGGCTGGGAAAGAGATCTCCGCTCCGCTGCCGGATATCCATTTAAAGGATATCGGCAAGGAGAAACAAGGCGCCACCCCGGCTGAAGCCTTTGAACAGATTTTTTCTTCCCTGTATGACAGTATTTCTTCGGATTCCGTTACCCAGGTTTTCAATGACGGGCTAAAACAGCTTGGCAGCCTGAAAGATCTGGGTGCGTCCGGTCTTAAAACCGGTGAGGATGCGGCAAAACAAGCAGCTGATTCAGCAGCCAAAGGGGTTGAATCGGCCACTGAAGGATTAAAAGGGCTGTTCAATAAAAAATAACAGAAACCAAACTTGAAAAATTATATTAATCAGCATACCCTGTATAAAGAATGAGAAAATTAAAACAATTTACAGGATAAAAAGGTTATTATGAAAAAGTTAATCCATATTATAACTTGTCTGATCATTGTGTTCTGCCTGGTTCAGTCCG
>JBNKNP010000148.1:0-13339 GCA_050293905.1 Desulfobacteraceae bacterium
ACCTGCAGTCTGACAAATCCGACAAAAACTGAAAAAAAGATCAGGTAAAGCAGAATTTCAATTCGATTGGAAGAAGCGTATTTAATGATATCCATCAACACACTGAAAATCCAGGGAACAGATAAATCCCTGGGTCCGGTAAAAGTCCTTTGGGCTGAATTCAATTTAACTTCAGTCATAACCGACAAATTATCTTTCACTGGTTGAGAATCAGATCCAAAAGAAAAATTTTGGGAGTTAGAAATATCTTTTTTTTTAGTAACGGCACTACCCTCATTTAAAAATATTGGAACAGGAGAAATGTCTTCCATATTTGTCGTTTTTACCTGATCCCAATTCTGCATTTTTTTAATAATGATTTGCTTTTCTTTTTCTATGTTATCGTTAATGGATAACCTCCCACTTGGAATCTTTGAATTTTTATTTACCCGGTTTGCCGCTCTTTTTTGTAATTGAGCATATTGATCAATTAAATGATTGATTTTCAAATTTGCCAATAACATCCGGTTAATTGAATCTTCTACGGAAATCAGATTGGTTGATAACATTTTTAAGGGCATGTTAATTTCTATTTTGTTCATGGAGACAAATCCGGGAATTTTTTTTATCAGAAATTCATTTTTGGCAGGGTATGAAAAATTATCATAAAAATGGAACTGATTATTACATTGCGTTGACAAAACCATTGCAGTATTGTCAATTCGCATTTCATCCACATATTTATCCATATGATAAAATGCGTTGGAAGCAGCAGGACAAATCAGATTAAAAATAAATAAATAAAAGATTGCTTTGTGTTTCAATTTTACACCTAATTTCACCTCGTTCTATGCTGACACATGATTAGCATATGAAAATTAGTTATACAACCGGATTAATCTTTTTTGAATATACATTTCAATTCTAAACAGGCCGTAAAATCCGGATTTTTTTATCAACAACATTATTCTTTTTGTGTCGCTTGACTTGAACATGACAACTATTATAAAATAAGTATCGTTCAAATCGTTTTTCAATCCAAAACAGTATTGAATGGGAACCCAAACCACGCTCTGTCCCCTGTATTATTTGAACCATTATTTATTATTCCAATTTTTTGGAGGTATGTCATGAGTGATTTTTTAAAGAACTTGAGAAGTTCTCATAAAAAAATTTCATCTGACCCCAAGCGAAATCTTGACGGCCATTATTATCCGAAAAATGAGCGTCGAAAAGTTCCGGATCGACGAACAACAAACTCTGAAAGTCTTGATGCCCTTTTTGAGGGGATTATAGATATGTTGCCAAAAATGGCTGATAATTCATCCGTCTTAAGCCTTTATCTTGAGAAAATCAGCGAAAAAAGCGACAAACTCATCGAGGCAAAAATCAGACAGCACAATGCAGTTTCAACATTTTTTGAGAATATAAACGTGATGTTAAACCATGCGGATCAGTCCTTAACCGGCCCTGCTGTGAAGGCCTCTGCAAGCTATGCTTCAGGCACCCGCTATACAAAGGATGAAATCCTTGAAACCATGCGGACTTTGAGAGAAAAAGGGGCTACGTTTTCTCAAATTGCCGCTTATTTAACCCAAAAAGGGATGCCGACTTTTTCAGGCAAAGGACAGTGGCACGCCCAGACCATCCACCGGCTGTGCAGAAAAATGATGTAATTTAAAAAAAACCGGAGCAGAAATTCATGTCAAAAGATATTTACTGGGCTGATAATTATGTTCAAAAATTAACCACTGCTCAAAAAGCCATCCAGCACATCAAACCCGGACAACGTATTTTTATCGGTTCTTCATGTGGTGAACCCCAGCATCTTGTCAACGAAATTTCCAAAGAAAGCATCCGATTGACTGATATGGAAATTGTCAGACTGCTCAGTATTGAAAACGGCCCGCTGACGCGAACCGATGATCAATCCCAGTTAAAACATTTTAATATACGCTCGTTTTATCTGGGCTCCTCTGCATTGAAACAAATTTATCAACGTCGGCGGTTCACAACACCGATCAATCTTTCACAAATTCCCCATCTGTTTAAATCCAAGCTCATGCCCCTCAATGCAGCATTAATCCAGGCATCACCACCGGATGACTTCGGATGGATGAGTCTGGGCGTGTCTGTAGATATTACTCTTGCCGCCTGTGAGTCTGCTGATATAGTCATCTGTCAGACAAACCCGAACATGCCACGGGTTCTCGGGCAAAGTTTCATACACGTGAACGATGTGGACTACATTGTAGAGTGCAAGGAAAAACTGCTAAGCATCCAACCGCTCAAAGATCTTGAAGCTGCCAATAACATTGCCCGGCACATTTCAAGACTGATCGATGACGGTTCCACACTTCAAATCAGCCTGGGGATTACTAACGAAGCAATTGTGCAAGGATTGTCAGAAAAAAATGACCTTGGGATCCATTCCCAGTATCTGTCAGACGGAATCATGCGCCTTTTTTCCATGGGAGTCATTACAAACAAGATGAAAGGACTGAATAATGGAAAACTGGTTGCCGGAAGTGCTGTTGGCTCCCATCTTTTATATGATTTTATTGATGACAATCCAAGCATTGAATTTCATCCGTCTGACTATGTAAACAATCCGGCCGTTATCGCCAGGCACAATGCCATGGTATCCATCAATACCATCATGAGTATTGATCTGACAGGGCAGGTAGCAGCGGATGCCCTGCCGTTCAATAATTACACAGGTATCAGCGGGCTGCTTGATTTTACAAGGGGTGCTGCCATGTCTGAAAACGGTAAATCCATTCTTACCTTAACCTCAACCCGGGACCATGGCACCCAAAGCCGGATTGTCCCTTCCCTTGGTGATATCCCTGTCGTGGTTCCAAGAGGGGATGTCCATTATGTTGCCACTGAGTACGGTGTTGTCAATCTGTTTGGGAAAACACTTCAGGAGAGGGCTACGGCACTGATCAGTATTGCCCATCCGGATTTCAGAGATGAATTGTTTTCCCGGGCCAAAGAACTGGATCTGATTGATCAGGATAGAAAATTTAAACAGGCTATCAAAGGGGTTTATCCGTTAAAATATGAAAAAAAGATGACGATCAAGGATATGGACATAATGTTCCGGCCTGCCAAACCAGTGGATCTCAGATTTATCCAGGAATATTACTATGCCATGGACCACGGCGATGTCATCTCCCGCTTTTTTCATAATAAAAAGGCCTTTACCAGGGATCAGATCGATTCAACGGTTGAAATAGATTATATAAATGATTTAACCATCATTGCCACAATCGGAGAACTGGGGTTTGAAAAGATCATCGCTGTGGGTGAATATTTCAAAAACCCCATTAATAATATCGCTGAAGTGGCATTTTCCGTTTCTATTGATTACCAGGGCATGGGAATCGGGGTCATCTTGCTGAACATGCTCTCCAATGCCGCAAAAGAGAACGATATTGCAGGATTGGTCGCATACACCTCTCCGAAAAACAAACCCATGATAAACCTGTTCAATAAACTGCCCTACTCAGTTTCATCCCGGAAGGATCCTGAAGATAATGATATTGTTATTTTAGAATGCCTTTTTTAGCAATGCGACAGATTCAATATGATAAGTATGCGGGAACATATCCACCGGCTGCACCTGCTCGACACTGTACCGGGGCATCAGCATGTCAAGATCCCTTGCCAGGGTCGACGGATTACACGAGACATATACGATTTTAGGAACTGACAGAGACAGTACCTGGGCCACAACATCCTTGTGCATCCCTACCCTTGGCGGATCAATAATGATCACATCCGGCTTTTGTTTCATCAGCGGCAGCACATCCTTGATGTCCCCCAGTAGAAATTCACAGTTTTCAATTCCGTTGGCTTCAGCATTTTTCCTGGCATCTGTTACCGCACTTTCCACAATCTCAATGCCATAAATGTTTTTTGCGTCTTTAGACAGCCAGATCGGAATTGTCCCGGTCCCGGAATACAGGTCTAAAACAATTTCTTCGCCATTCAATGCTGCATATTCGGAAACAATCGAATATAATTTTTCACAGGCCCGGGTATTGGTCTGGAAAAAAGAATTAGCTGAAATATTGAATACAAAAGGCCCAAGTTTTTCCTTGATATGATCTTCTCCTGCAAGACATACTTCTTCTTTTCCCACAGACACACCGGATTTGGCATCCGTGATATTGTTCATTACAGATTGTATGGCAGGATATGCTTCTTTTAACTGCCTGGCAAGTTGGGTGACCACATCCAGTTGTTTGGTCCGGGTAACGATATTGACCATCCAGTGATCAAAGGCGACAGAATGACGCAGCATTAAAAATCGCCAGAATCCGTCATGGGTCCGAAGATGATAGGCAGGCAGGCCGGAATTCTTGATAAAATTTCTGACATCATTAAGGATGGCATTGCCCTGTTCCGGCATGATATCGCAATGGTCAATATCAATTACTTTATCAAAGGTGCCCGGCACATGAAGTCCGATACCGAAATCTTTTTTTATGTCAGGATTTTCAAGTTCAGACGGCATGAGCCATCGTTTGGATGAACAGGAAAACTCCATCTTGTTCCGGTATCCGAATATCGGATCAGAGCCGATGGTGTCATTGACTTGAATATCCTTTAGCCTTCCGATATGTTCTAAAGATTCAACCACATGCCTTTTTTTATATTCAAGCTGGCGGGGATAGGAAAGCTGCTGCCACTTGCATCCGCCGCAATAGTTGCAATATTGGCACCTGCCCTGCTGCCGTAAAGCAGATTCTTTAATAACCTGAATTAATTTCCCTTCAGCCCATGATTTTTTCTTTTTTGTAATTTTGGCAAGCACCCGGTCTCCGGGCAGGCACCGGTCAATGAAAACCGGGAATCCCTCTGGTTTGGCAAGCCCTTTTCCGCCAAAGGCAAGATCAATGATTTCAAACTCATAGGCTTTACGCTTTTTAATGGTCATATCTGGTTGAACCTTTCTTTGTTATTCATTTTGAAAGCTTGCTATTATAGTGGCTAAATGGCATAAAGACAAGGTATGGAAAAACGTTTCATAAATGTTGATTTTAATTGCCTGGGATTTACCTTGAGCGGTGTTCTGCATCTGCCTGAAGCAAAAAATCCACCCCTGGTCGTTGGTTCACATGGATTTGAAGGAACAAAAGCATCTGCCAAACAGATGGTTCTGGCACAGACACTGCCCCCAAAAGGCATTGCTTTTTTCAGGTTTGACCACAGGGGCTGCGGACAGAGCCAGGGCAATTTTTTAACCGAGACCTCTCTTGAGAAAAGAAGACAGGACCTTATTTACGCGCTGGATCATGTCCTCTCTCTTGGCGTGACCTCCAGCCGCATCGCTCTTTTCGGATCGAGCATGGGCGGTGCCGCCATTATCAATGCATGGGAATCCATACAAAAAAAGGACCTGACCCTTTGCGGCGCGGTTCTGTGTTCCGCACCGCTTCAAAGCCTGACCATTGAAAAAATTCCCACCCAGGCAAACGGCGACCGGCCGGCACTTCCCTTAAGCTTTTTTGCTGAAAACCTTCTGTTCGACCTGACGCCCCAGGCCCGGGAGCTGTCAAATCTGCTCATCTTTCACGGAGACGCAGATGAAGTGGTTCCCGTGTCCAACGCCCATAACATCTATAAACTGGCCAAAGATCCCAAACAGCTTATTATTCATGCAAACGGGGATCACCCCATGAGTTCCGAGCAAGACCAGGAAGATTTCAATCTACGATCAGCCGATTGGTTTTCACGCTGTTTCAAACGTTGAAACAAGATGTTTGCGAAGCATTTCAAGTGCGGTTGCCGCAAACATTTTCTTATTTTTATCCCGGTCATTCAATTTAAAAACAAAGGTTTTCGCCGTTAAAAAATTTTTTGCTGCAATACCGATACAGACCATTCCCACAGGTTTCTGGTCTGTTCCGCCGGTGGGGCCGGCAATACCTGTGGTGGAAATGGCGATATCAGCGCCCCCCTGCTGTCGCGCACCAATGGCCATTTCGCGGGCCGTCTGCTCTGAAACAGCTCCGTAGTCTGTCAGGGTCTTTGGACTGACATTCAGAACCGCTGTTTTGGCGGCATTGGAATAAGTAACTCCTGAAAACATGAAATAATCCGAACTTCCCGAGATATCTGTAAGCATATTTGAAATCAGACCGCCGGTACACGATTCTGCTATGGCCAATGTCTTTTTATGTTCTGTCAGCAGGGATGCCACCTCCTGGACAAGGCTGTTTCCGGTTTTAGAAACTACCTTGTCGCCCAGTTGATCCAGAACCCATTTTTTGGCTTTTGCCATATCTGACCGGGCTTTAATCCGGTCTTTGCAGGCTACTAAGAAGCGCAGTTTCACTTCAATGGCGGGAAAGGAGACACGAATCCCAAGCTGCATACCAGGGAAAAGCTGTTCAAATTTGTCCAGCATCACGCCGAGCAGGGATTCTTTAAGCATGAAAACGGTCAGCCGCTCCACTATCAGGTCTTTTTTAAGATCAAATTTTTTTTCCAGCACCGGCCGGACCTGGTCTGCAAACATGGCTGTCATTTCAGAAGGGGGACCTGGAAGAAAAAAGAAAACACATTGATTGATTTTTATATGGAACCCGGGGGCCGTGCCTTTGCGGTTGATCATTACCCTGGAACCTTCCGGCAGCATGGCCTGTTTTTCATTTTCACGGGTCAGTTCAAATCCTCTGAAAATAAAATATTCTTTCATGGATTCAAACGCAGCCGAATCCATTACCAGCGTCACCCCTGCAGCATCGGCACAGGCCCGGGCGGTCAAATCGTCCTTTGTCGGTCCCAGACCACCTGTAACCATGCAGATATCCGCACATTTGGATGTTTCCTGAATTGCCTGGGTAATATGGCGAGGATCATCCCCGACACAAAGCGTTTTTTGAACCATGACACCGGCTTCCTTCAGTGCCCGGCAAAGAAACGCGGAATTGGTATCAATAATATCCCCGAGAAGAATTTCATCTCCTGTGGAAATGATATGGGCAATCATGAAGTTCTCCTTTTTAAATTAAAAAATGCAGCATGGTTGGAGGAAAAAAACGCTGGATTTTTCCGGATATTAGAGCCGGATATTCCCTTTTTGAACGCTTTGTCTAAAAACCGCTTGACCTGTCTTCGATCCCATCCGGCAGGATGGGCAAAATTAAGGTACAAAGACAGATCCCCATGGTAAAATTCCCGGGTTTCAAGACCTTGTACATCTTCACTGAACTTTGGCAGGTTAAAGACCGCAAGGTTTAAATAATCCATATACTGCTGATGCGCCCGGACATATTCCAGTGTTTTTTCAGCAGCGTTTTCATCTTCAAAACTGGTGCCGAATAAAAGATAAACAAAAGTGAGAATCCCGGCATGGTGAAGGTTTTTCAGTATAACGGAAGCCATGTTTAAATCCGTACCTTTATTCATTTTATCCAGCACGGACTGGTCCCCGGACTCAAGGCCCAGTTTTAACATGGCACACCCGGATGCGGCAAGCTGACGGCAGAACTGTGGATCGGTCAGTTCTTTTTCAAACCGGACAAATCCATACCATTTAAAAGAAAAGGTCTGTGATGACAAGGCCTTTAAAAAGGCCGGGGTAACAGCGTTATCAATTAAATGGATATAATCGGGTTGATATCTTGTTTCAATGGCCTGCAGGTCTTCAAGCACTTGTGCCGCTCTTTGTGAGCTGTACGGCCGGGTTTCTGCTTTTTCAGGACAAAACCTGCATTTACTCCAGTAACATCCGATGGATGCCCTGAAGGGCAGCACCCTTCCGGGTGATAAATAAAGATCTTGGTTTACAAAATCATAATCCGGAATAAAATGCCGCTTTCCCGAAGGTGTCTGCCCCAGGATTTCAACCAGAGCTCTCTCTCCTTCTCCTTTCACCATCACATCAATCAGGCTGTCAAAGGGAGAATTATAATCCGGCCGGCTCATCCAGGAGGAAACAAGACCGCCGCCCATGATGATTTTTTTGTCTTTAAACTGATCTTTTATCCATCCTGCCAGGGCAAAACTTGTCAAAGCCTGATTCAGATAACACAGAGAAATCCCGATAAATTCGGACGGTTCAGATTCAATTTCAGGCCGTAGCTGGTCTTCAAAAAAAGCATAAAAGGGATTCTCCTGGTAATTTTTGGCACTTTTTAACAGATCTGTGCTTGATACGGATGACAGCTTGTTATCTGAATAATCACTCAAAGTGATCCTGAACCGGGTCTGGTCCACACTGAGGGACAAAAGTTTGTTTAAATCGTATACCCGCTGGTGATATCGGTCCATATTAGTATACAACCTGGGGTTTTTTAGATCTGCGATAATAAATTCACGGTTTTTCAATGCCCTTTCCGACCAGGTATCCACAACTTGGATCTCGGAATGAATCAGATAAAGCATCCCTTGCACATTGGCATCCACAACCCGGCTGTGTATGCCATGTTCCTTTAAAGCAGAAGATAAAAGCGCCACCCCGGCCGGCGGCTCGCACGGTTTGGCAACCGGCGGAAAAATCAGCACCATGAGTTAGTATCCAAATTCGGGTTTTATTTTGTCCTGCCTGTGTATCACATTTCATGAAATTCCTCCATTTATACTTGATTTGTCTGAAGACATTTTATATGAGACTAAGTGAATCCGCTTTCTTTAAAGCCGTCATTTCATCTTTGATTTGCAGGAAATAATAACGATTTTTTAAATTGAATTTATAAAATATCACAATGTTACTTTTATTTTTACACATTTAACAGCTTACATATACTGGGGAGACACTATGGATTGGTATTATGCAGTCAATCAGGAAAAACAGGGCCCTTTTGACGATCAGACTTTTCATTCTCTTGTTGCAGACGGCACGGTTACAAAAAATACATATGTCTGGAATAAAACCATGACCGACTGGACAAAATACGGCGCAGTTATAGAGAATGAAACACCCCAGCCCGTATCAGAGCCGGAATCTGAAACAGCACTGGTGACTGAACAGGATAACACCACCCTGCAAAACTGTTCTGAATGCGGAAAAGCTTTTGATCAGGAAGAAATGGTACCGTTTAATGATTCCTGGGTATGTGCCGCCTGCAAGCCCGTGTTTCTGCAGAAAATTCGTGAAGGCGTATCAACTGAAGGCGTTGTTTATGCCGGATTCTGGATTCGCCTGGTCGCCAAATTCATTGACGGTCTGATCATGGGCGCTGTTAATTTTGTTATCAGCCTTGTATCTAACGCTGTGCTTTTGCCGGCCATGATGGATCCGTCCATGGGTGCTGATCCGGAACACTATAAAAAAATAATGATTCCGGCCGTGATCGCCACGCTGCTGCAATGGAGCTTGAATATTTTATATTCAACCTGGTTTGTGGGCAGATTTGGAGCGACCCCCGGCAAGATGGCATGCGGATTGAAAATTATAACGGCGGAAAATGAAAAAGTTTCTTATTTAAGGGCACTGGGTCGATTCTTTTCTGAAATCATCAGCACGATGATTCTTTTTATCGGGTATATTATGGCTGCTTTTGATTCTGAAAAAAGAGCCTTGCATGACCGGATATGCAGCACCCGTGTAATTAAAAAAAGATCATAAAAACAAAGGCGGCCATAAGACAATTATGATTTACTGTGAAAAATGCAGCACCCGGGTAGATAAACACATTATAAACAGCAAATCATGGGCACCCTGCACCAAGTGCAACGCCCTGATCTGGACGGATATCTTTCCTGCTGCAATAAAAGCGGAACAGTCCGGCACTAAACCTGCGGCACCTGTGATGAATGATGATGCCGGCTGTTTTTATCATCCGTCAAAAAAAGCGGTTATAGCCTGTTCCCTTTGCGGACGCTTCCTATGCAGCCTGTGCGATATTGATCTGGACAATGATCATATCTGTTTTCCCTGCATGGAAGCCAGACAGAAGAAAAACAGTTCCCCAACGCTTGAAAAAGGACGATTCCTCTATGACGGCATGGCATTAAGACTGAGTATTTTGCCGCTGATATCTTTATTTTTCACCTGGGCAACCTGCATTACAGCGCCCATTGCCCTGTATATTTCTTTACGGTATTGGAATTTTAAAAATTCAATAACTCCCAGAAGAAGATGGCGCAACGTTGTAGCAATGATTCTGTCTTTGGGGCAGATCGTCTGCTGGGCCGGGCTGGTGTACTATATTATTCAAAAATGACTATAAATCCGATCAAAAATTAAATGGGCTATGGGAACTGAAAAAAGCAAATATAAAAAATTTTCCTCAAAAAACAGTAAAATACTTGGCAACGACCAGTTATGGATTGGCACAGACCACCTGTTATTGGTTGAATCCACCGGAATATCAGAAAGATACAAGCGATTTTATTTCAAAGATATCCAGGCGATTAATCTGTTAAAAACAAAAAAAACCTATTATAAAATTGTTGTTCTAACGCTTTTATTTTTATTATCTGCTGCCGGATGTGCATTTTTCTGGAATATTGGCGTTGATCCAGCGAGCATTTTTTGTGCTGTCATCTGCCCGGTAGTTCTTTTTTATCTTGTCCGCCTTCTTATCAAAGGCGCCAGCTGCGACTGCTGGATGTATTCATCGGTTCAAAAAGAAAAACTGACGCCAATAAATACAATAAAAACGGCCGGAAAGTTTTTATCCCTCATTGTACCGCAAATTGAAACAGTACAGGGCACATTGAATGATCTCACGCTTGAAACCGCACAGGAACGCATTAAAGCCGGAACCAGTGCAATTTTAAAAAATATTAAAAAGACTGCACCTAAAATAATTTCCACAACCAGCCACAAAGTAATGTTTATACTGCTGCTGATCCTGGGAACAGACGGTGCGATTTCAACTTTTTACCGGTCTGCGGGTTTGATGGTTGTCAGCAGTTTTCTTTTCCTGGTGGTTTTTGCCTTGTGTGCCATAAATGCTGCCAGGCAGGCAGGAAGCGTTCTTGGAAGGCCGGTTAAAACCGCCACCATTGCAGCGGTTATCGTTCTGATTCTTGCCGGCATCAGCGGGTACCTGGAAATGATATTTTATTTTGTGACGGAAGCTGAAAATTTTATAAAAGTTTCGCACGATCAATTAGCCCTTATTAAACTGATCTGCCAAAAAAATCCTTTTGATTATCCCCTGATTCTGGGCAAAGATATTTTTTTTATTATCTGCTGTTGTGTGACCGGCATTACCGGTCTTGTGTCCCTTCAACATTCAAGGAAATAAATGCCGGATCTATCCCAAAAACGATGTTTTACCCATATCGGAAGAGAAGCGGTTGCCTGTTGTCCGGAATGCAGCCGGTTTTTTTGCAGAGAATGTGTCACAGAGCACGAAGACCGCGTGTTGTGCTCTGGTTGTCTTCCGCTCATGAAACAGGATGATGAGAAAAAAGGAACGTTTTCTTTCTTTTTCAGATCATGTTTATTTACCGGTTCAGTCTGTCTGCTGTGGTTTGTTTTTTACTATCTTGGCCAGATTCTGTTAAAACTGCCGGCCTCGTTTCATGAAGGCACCCTGTGGAAGGATTTGCTGCAGACTCTATGACAAAAAAGTCCCTGGTAAACAAAAATATTGTAACAATGATTGAAGAAGCGTTTTACATCCTGCGGCATCTTCCAATTGAGCATTATTATTCATATTTCCTTGGCACTATGCCGTTTCTTCTGGGTCTGTTTTATTTCTGGAATGATATGAGTAAAAATGCCTTTGCTCAGGAGTATTGTGTTATTGCCTCTTTCGTCCTTGCCGTTCTGTTCATCTGGATGAAATCCTGGCAGTCGGTTTTTTCAATGAAGCTGTACGAATTTATCAGCCGGAAAAAAAATTCCCCCCTAACACTGCAGTCTGTTTTAAGATTGATTTTTCTTCAAACGGTGTTCCAGGCTTCTTCAGTTATTATTTTACCCATGGCCATGCTCATTACGATACCGTATGCCTGGGTTTATGCCGTGTATCAGCTGGTCCTGATTCAGGATTATTCAACAGATATTCGACTCAAAAAGATCATTAAACAAAATTTTCAAACTGCAAAACATTATACGTTTGTAAACCATATGGTGATCCTGATTTTCTTTATTTTTGGTTTGTTTGTTTTTTTTAATATCGGTATTGTTTTATACGGGCTGCCGTTTATGACCAAAACACTGTTTGGGGTTGACTCTGTCTTTACCATGGGTGGATTCAATATATTGAACACGACCTTTATTTTTTCAGTTTTCTGTCTGACCCACCTGTGCATGGATCCTTTGATCAAAACCGTTTATGCCCTGCAAAAATTTTATTATCAGTCAAGGACCACAGGCGATGACCTGATGGCTGACCTGAACACCATCAAAGCCTTGTCCAAAAAAACATCGGTCTGTTGTTTACTGGCCTGTTCTTTATTGGGCCTGGGTTTCCTGCAGCCGGCCCCTGCTCTGGCCAGCAATAAAGCTGCCATGGTTCCGCAGGATCTCCAAACGGAAATGGGTTCACTAAAAAAATCAATTAATGCTGATATGCTTGATAAATCCATTCAGGATGTCATGAAGGACCGTAAGTATACATGGAGAATGCCAAGACAGAAACAGGAAACGGACCCCAATAAAGACCATGGATTTTTTTATAATTGCATTAGATGGATCGGATCTCAGATTTCTGGATTATCTGAAATTATCGGGTCCTGGTTTCAGGCATTGTATGACTGGCTTGCCCGACTCTTTCCAAAGCCATCCGGAACAATGAAACTCCCGGAACCCAAAAGCCTGATCAGTCCGCCGACACTGCTTGGTGCCATGGGCATATTCATCTGTATTTTACTCTGGTTTTTTATCCGCTACAGCCGGAAAAACAGCCTGGAAACCGAATCTTCCACCGAAGATTCGGTGGAGATGATTCCAGACCTGAGTGACGAACATATCCTGGCAGACCGACTGCCGTCGGATAAGTGGATGGATCTATCCAAAGAACTTCTGGAAAAAGGAGATTTACGGCTCGCTGTCCGGGCACTCTATCTTGGCACCCTGTCCTATTTATCCGAGAAAAAATACATTATCATTGCCAGGTATAAGTCTAACAGGGAATATCAACTTGAACTTGAAAGGCGGGCACATACACAAAAGGAACTTATCAAAGATTTTTATTTCACTGTCAGAACAATAGACCGGATATGGTACGGAATGTACGAGATTGACAAACCGTTTTTCAATCAATTCGCAGCTATTCAAAAAAGGATCATGACGCTTGCTCAATAAACAGACATTCCTGAAAATCGTTTTTTTTGTACTGATCGGACTGTTCGGTTTGTTTATGGTGCACTTGTTCTTCTTGAGGTTTCAAACTGGAGACATTTACCCGCCGTATTCCAGTCTGAGATCAGACCCTCTTGG
>JBNKNP010000149.1:0-4143 GCA_050293905.1 Desulfobacteraceae bacterium
GGTGTGGGAAGGCTTAAAAATGTGGAGGTTACGATTAAAACAAGGGAGGGAAAAACCCTGCCCATCATGTTGTCAGCCATCATACTGTATAAAAAAAATGAAGAAGCCGGCAGTGTCGGCTTTTTCCATGATCTCACCCGAACCAAACAATTGGAGGAAATTTCCATTTCCGATGAACTGACCGGTCTTCACAACCGCCATCATTTTTATTCGATTCTGGCAAAAGAGCTGGAGCGCAGTATACGATACAACCGACCGTTAACCCTTCTTTATTTTGACCTGGATAATTTCAAACCCTTTAACGATAAGTTCGGTCATGCAAAAGGTGATGATATCTTACGTCTGGTTGCAGACAGCGCCAGGCAGCTTTTACGCTATCAGGATGATGCATTTCGCATCGGGGGAGATGAATTTGCACTGCTTCTTACCGAAACCGATGCAGATGACGGTGTTCTTGTCGGGGAACGTTTCCGCAAAGCATTCAACGAACAATGGTTTAAGGTCATGTCCAGCATTGGAAAGTCTTTGAACCCTGTTTCTTTGAGTATTGGTGTTGCCCAGTTTCGGATGGAAGATCATTCCGGAGACCGGCGTGAAAATGCGGACAATCTGGTAAACCGGGCGGATATGGCGATGTATGAGGCCAAGCGTGCCGGTGGAGACAAGGTGGTAAAAGCCAAAGCCTTCATTGGGAAAGAAGAGATTGAATAACGCCGCAAAAAAGACTCATTTAAAATAATTTTTTGGTTCCATCCGTCGGTCTTGGCCCTTGAGCAAAGGGATCTGTCTAAACCTTCTATCCAAACCATTTCGGCGTTTTAAGCCGGTTCTGCGATCAGATACCTGTATTGCTGTTATCCGGTATCGCCGATCCTTGATTTGTCTGCGTCCCCCTCTGTCAATTAAAAAGCCCATGGCTTTTTCTTGTATCATCTCATCCTCCTATTCTGTTGTATCGTCAATGCCCTGAAAGCTGTTCACAGATATATAGATGTGCCTGAGCATTGGGAAAACTGAACTTCACAACCGGGCAGGAACTGCATTCAAGAGCAGGAAGTCGTCTTGGAGTTGCAGAGGGTGTTGAACGTTTAGCAGTGAACAGTCTTTGTAAGGATTGTATTCTACTAAAATAAAAAACAAAGAACAAGTCTCTTACTTCAGGCAGAGCCCTTTAAAACAATCAAGCCTGGCGGTTGACCGGATCGCCAGTTTTCCCAAATTGACTGCCTGCTCAAATACAACAGCATCAGGGTGGGATGACTGTGTCAGTTCATTAAAAACAGACTGCGGAATAACAAGGGAGAACAGATTGGAAAAGGGGTCGAATAATCCGGCTTTTTGAATCAGGATCAAGGAGGATGTATCGGCAAAAACAGGATTCATTACAGTTTACAGGCCGCCGCTCCAGAGGAAAAAAACATAAAGCCCGGTTAAAATCACTCCGGCAAACCGGGGAAGCTTTCCTGAAAATGCCATGAAAAAACAGTGAAGCCCGGCGGTTCCCATGAGAAGATAGATGGCTGTTTGATAAGACGGTGAAACAATAATGGTGGACCCCATGGCAAAAATGCCGATGCACAATGGAATACAGATATGACAATCTCCGATCTGGGAAGAATAGGCAATGTCGGCCCGGCCTGCAGCAGCATAATATACACATAAAACAGCATTGGGCAACACCATGAGAAGACCGCTTAAAAGACCTAAATGGGGTTTGGAAAACAGGCCTGTTTTTCTCAAAGAGATCCATTCAACCAGGTTGTCTGTGCTTGAAAAAATACCCCAGGCACAGATAGCTATTATGAATAGGTCGATCCAGATTCGTTTTTTTATTTTTCTCGCTTTTCGGGACTTGGTTTTTAATACATCAAAAACATGAACCATTTGCCAGAAAAGAAAGATACCCACAAGGATCATCCCCTCCGTGGCGTTGATATTTCCATCCAGTGACACGGCAAAAACAGCTGCCCCGAAAAAAGCCAGGGCCAGAAGGCTCATCAGAAGGGACAGCCGGTTGACTTTCATTTCATTTTCGGCAAGTTTTTTGCCTTTGAACAGGTTCAAACCCCAGAGCATGCAGGGTACGGCAAGGATTACGGTTAAGGTTGTAATATTATTCACCAGGCAGTTTTCTAACACAACAGACCCGCTGATGTTCTTTTTCGCCATGAGCCAGGCAAAGCAAAGATTGGGAAACCCGCTGACATACGGCATGACCAGCGTGCCGATCAAGGTCCCCTCAAATCCGTTTTTTTCAACGGCATTTAAACAGATAATCATCAGAGCAGAACAGGACAGAAAGCACAGCAGCAACTGCCACCATCCCGGTGTAAGCAGGACCGCAAGATAAGACCGGATCAGATGATTATCAAAGATGCGGGTAAAAAATGAAACGGTCTGTGGGATTACATCATGCAATCTGTTTTCCTGAAAAATTGAATTTTTATCATTCCGTCTTGATATAAATCAAGGAATTTTTATTTGATCCCGGGTATCTATTGTTTCATGATGACGGATTTAACTTAAAGGAAGTGCAATATGGAAAATGTAAAACAGCTGAAAAACCAACCCAAAAAACTGATTATAGAACCCACGACCCGGTGCAATTTCAAATGTGAAATGTGTGTAAAACAGTCCAAAGGGTGTGAGATTTTAGAAGGAGATATGGAAGAAAGAATATTTTCAAAATGCGAGCCTCTTTTTCCACATCTTTCATCAGTGATTTTTACAGGTATAGGAGAGCCGCTGTTGCACACCCGTTTGGAAGATTATATCTCACGGGCATACAAAATGATGCCTAAAGACAGTGTCCGCGGTTTTCAAACCAATGGAAAATTATTAACCACCCAGCGGGCTGTCTCTCTTTTTGAAGCGGGATTGAATAAAATCAGTATTTCAGTGGATACAGTCCGTCCGGAGTTGTTTGATACGGTCCGGGAAGGGGGCAGGCTTTCAGATGTTGACCAGGCGTTTGAATCACTCAACCAGGCAAGATCAATATTTTCAGATCGAAAAATTGAGATCGGTATAGAATTTGTCGTTATGAAAAAAAACATCGCAGAATTGCCCCTCATCGTGGACTGGGCCCATCAGCGGCAGGTGGACTTTATCATGGTCAGCCATCTAACCACCTATGAAACACCTGAGGAACCCCAGACGGCATATTTAAAAAATTCCTATGAGTCGCTTAATCTGTTTGAGTCCTACCGTGAAAAAGCAAGACTTCAGGGATTGGATATCATGGATTATGAAAGAGTTCCATGGGTCGTTAGAAAATCACAGGAAGATAAACAGATAATTAATCTTGTGGCGGAGATGAAAGAAAAAGCCATGGCTGATGATCTGTACCTGAATCTGTATCATCTGATGGCAGAACCTGAAGGGGAATATGAGCAGATCAGGCAATGGTTTAATCAGGCCCGGCAAAAGGCCGAAGATTACGGTATTTCACTCACATTACCGGAGATTAGGCCCAGAACAAAAAGACGGTGCCCCTTTGTGGAGGAGGATGCCATGTTTGTCACCTGGGAGGGACAGGTCTCACCTTGTTATTTTCTGTGGCATAAATATACAATCAAGCGCCGGGGGTCTGTTAAGCATGTTTCTCCGGTTTTTTTTAATAACGTGCAAACCGTCGATCCCCGGTATATCTGGGAAAGTGATGAGTATACGTCCTTCAGGAATAAGGTTGTTCAATATGATTATCCCAATTGCCATGCCTGGTGCGATGCCAGGTGTGATTATACATTGGATGATCCCTTTGAACAGGATTGTTACATCAATGATATTCCCTGCTGTGATTGCCACTGGAGCCTGGGTTTCTTAAACTGCCTGTATTAAATTAAATTTTGTTTTGTTATGAATTCAGGCAGATATGATTATTTTTAATCTTTTTTGAAAAAAAGGTTTGACACACAGCATTTTTTCATGCATATTACGCCGGTCTTCTCGAGAGACGGTTTGAGTGTCCTCGGGGAGTTTTTTTTTGATCTTTGAAAATTAGTCAGTGAGAAATTTTAAAGCGGGTCTAAAACAAGACCAAAAAGAGTTTGAAGTACAAAAGGATTATAACTGGAGAGTTTGATCCTGGCTCAGAATGAACGCTGGCGGCGTGCTTAACACATGCAAGTCGAACGAGAAAGG
>JBNKNP010000150.1:0-2220 GCA_050293905.1 Desulfobacteraceae bacterium
TTTTTTATTCTCCGAGACCCGGCCTCATCCTGTGAAAAATTTGCTGGCAGGTAAGGCGCTTGATTCTCAACCGGCAGAGGCCATGGCCTGGCTTGAAAATTGGCGAAAACAGGTCAATACGGGACTGAATCCAATGCAACAACGTGCCCTGACTCTTGCCTTCCAATATCGGACAAGTCTAATTCAAGGTCCGCCCGGAACCGGCAAAACCTATCTTCTGGCATGGATACTGATTGCGTTGACCCTTCAGGCCCATGAAAACAGAGAACCTTTGCGTATTTGCGTGACAGCCATGACCCATCAGGCCATTGACAATGTCCTGGAAAAGGTGGCGGACATTGCCGAGCGTCATTTTCCGAACGGATTCCCCGGGCATTGTATTAAATGGGGACAGCGCGGATCATTAAGCAGGCTCGAAGAAAATCAAAGCACCAAAGTGGTAGTCTCGGACAAGGCGGATGATATCCTGGGAAAATCATTGTTAATTTTGGGGAGCACCGGATATGGATTGTACTCCCTTTTCAAGAGCAGGGAAAAGGGGTTTCCTGCTGCTTTCGACTGGGTGGTGATGGATGAAGCCTCTCAGGTGCCGGTGCCCCAGGCCATCTTGAGCCTTGTTTATGGTGGAAAGAATTTATTATTTCTCGGGGATATCCATCAACTGCCCCCGGTGATACTTGGAGCGTATGAAAGCCGGCCGGACTTGGATCTGAACTGCTCCATACTGGAAAATCTGATGAAAATATATCCGGAATCGCATCAGGTGGGATTGACCACAACCTTTCGCATGAACAGGGAAATCTGCGCCTTCCCCGGTAAAACCTGGTATCAGGGCCGTCTTTCTCCCGGGCCGGATGCTGCTTGCGCCAGGCTGCGCCTTAACGGATTTTCGAAAAATCATGAATTTGACCGGATTCTTGATCCGGAATGTCCGCTTGTCCTGGTGTTAACCGATCATTCAGGCTGCTCCCAGGTTTCGGATACAGAAGCGGATCTTATGGCACAACTGGCTCACAGGTTAATGTCATCCTATGGGCTGGAGGCTGGTCAAATCGCATTGATTTCACCTCATCGGGCACAGAATAATGCCGTAGCCCGAAGGCTTGAAGCTATGATGGATAATAAATCTTTGCCGGTTGTGGATACCATTGAACGGATTCAGGGGGCAGAACGTGATGTGATCATATTCGGGATGACATCGTCGGACCCGGATCATCTGCTCACCGATTTTTTAAACAATCCGAACCGCTTGAATGTGGCCATGACCCGGGCAAAAACAAAATTGATCATTATCGGCAGCAAAGCCTTTTTTTCAGCCTTGCCGGATTCGGAATCCATATTGGAAAAAAATAGTTGCTTTAAAGCGCTGCTCAATTATTGCATGGATCAAAAGTCCGCGTTTTTAGCATAATACTTGACGTTATTATCGCGTTGCGTTATTATTATCATAAATGATAAAATCATTCCAAAATAAAGAGACAAAAAAAATATTCAGCAGGCAAATGTCAAGAAAATTGCCGCAGGATATTCAGCGTATTGCGCGGAAAAAACTGGTAATTCTTGATGCTGCCGTGCAATTGAATGATTTGCGAATACCACCGGGCAATCGCCTGGAAGCATTGGAAAGAGGCCGGAAAGGTCAACACAGCATACGCATTAACGATCAATGGCGGATTTGTTTTAAGTGGACCGGTGGTGATGCTTATGATGTTGAGATAACAGATTACCATTAGGAGGTTATATGAGCAAACAGCTTCCCCCTATACATCCTGGTGAAATTCTTATGGATGAATTTTTAGAGCCCATGGGAATCAGCCAGTACCGTCTGGCGAAAGATATAAGTGTGCCCCCAAGGCGCATAAACGAAATTGTACATGGGAAAAGGTCCATTACAGCCGATACTGCGCTTCGCCTTGGCCGTTTTTTTAGTATGTCACCCCTGTTTTGGTTGAATCTTCAAACCCGATACGATCTTGAGATGACAGAGGATTTTTTGGCAGGTAGACTTGACGACGAGGTCCATGCTCTTCCTGTGATGGCGTAAAACTGATACCTGAAAAGCCCTCCGGATCAGGAATAAAAAGCCCTTATTTCTTTTATGAATGAAGAAAAATCATCCAGACGGCTGGTAATGATTGAAAACAGAATTTGAGTATCAATATTTTCATACCGGTGAACGACAAAATTTCTGAATCGAACCATGTCGGCATATTTGTCGCA
>JBNKNP010000151.1:0-8361 GCA_050293905.1 Desulfobacteraceae bacterium
GGATTCGGCTGCTTCGTTGAAAAGAGAGACCACACCTTTACGATTGATTCCGATAATGGCATCCGGGCAAAGTTCAACTAAAGATTCAAAAATAGCTTTAGTGAATTTTGAACCGCTGCTCGACCTGGCTCCCATGATCAACCTCCTTTAAGTGATTTTCTGATACATGAATTTTATAACATTATAACGATAAGGATAGTCTTTTCAACTTGAAATATGGAACTCAGAAGCCGCGTTTGACAAAACATCCAATCATTCGTGTATTTGCAGCAGCCCTGATTATATTAAAATAAATTGAACAACTTGTTGTATCTGCTGTATATATTAAAGAGACAGCAGGCTAAAAATTTTAACTTTTAAAAAAGTTGTTCCCAATTAAAAACGCATACTCCACTACGGTCAGATTGAAGCGGGACATCTATCCATGTAAACGTTTGCACAGGGTGGCAAATGAATGAAGAGAAAATAATGGCCCAGGATTATCTGCACTTTGTAGAAAGCCTGGACAAGGTCAATCTTGCCCTTCAGGGAACGAATGGTCTTGAACGGATGATGCAGGACGTTTTAGATGCTGTAATCTCCATCTTTGATTGCGATCAGGCCTTTCTGATGCACCCTTGTGATCCAATGTCGCCAACGTGGACTGTTCCAATGGAGCGCAGGAAGCCGGGATCTCCGGACATCCTGAATTTAAAAAAAGAGATGCCGATGACTCCCCAGGTGGCTGAGACGCTTCGTGTTCTGCTGGACTCTGATGGTCCGGTGAAATTCAGTACCCATACAGGTCTTTTGTTTTCAACAGACGTCTGTGAACATGTCCAGGCGAAATCTTTCGTGTCAATGGCCCTGTTTCCAAAGGAGGGCAAACCATGGCTATTCGGGATTCATCAGTACACGCATGCCCGTGTCTGGACAGCAAGGGAAGACAGGCTTTTTCAGGAGATCAGCCGAAGGCTTGAAGACGGTCTGACCAGCCGGCTGGCATATCGCAGGCTGAAGGAAAACAAACGGGCAGAAACCCGTCTCAACGAACAACTTCATTTTCTCCAGCAGTTGCTCGATTCCATTCCCATTCCCGTTTATTATAAGGACAAAGAGGGCGTGTATCTCGGCTGCAATGCTGCGTTCGAGACATTCACACGGTTGGCCAGAAAAGACATTGTGGGCAAAACAGTGCACGAAGTGATCCCGAAGGAGCGTGCTGACAAACATCATGAGATGGATATGGCTCTGCTTGGTCATCCGGGTGTGCAGACATATGAAGCAGGCGGCATTTACAAAGACGGTAAATACCACGATGTCATTTTCAACAAGGCGACATTTGTAGACGCGAACGCCTGTGTGGCCGGCACTGTCGGTGCTTTGATAGACATTACCGACCGAAGACAGGCCGGGCGGGAGCGCCTGGCCAATCTCAGGTTCTTTGAAAACATGGACAGGGTCAACCGGGCTATCCAGGAGGCTGATGACCTCGAAGCAATGATGAAAGATTTGCTCAGTGCCGTACTTTCGATCTTTGATTGTGATCGTGCGTTCCTGATGACTCCCTGCGACCCGGAGTCGCAAACGTGGCGCATTCCAATGGAGTGCCATACACCGGAATATCCCGGCATCCTGAATTTAAACCAGGACGTGCCAATGGATCCCCGGATTGCCGAGACGCTTCGTATTCTGCTGGCCGCAGATGGTCCGGTAACCTTCGGTCCGGGTATGCTGCATGCCCGGACCGGTAATGTGCCGGAACACTTCGGTTTTAAAAGTGTCATGGCTATGGCCATATACCCGAAAACCGGCAGCCCATGGCAGTTCGGAATCCATCAATGCGCTTATGCCCGTGTCTGGACGGCAGAGGACATAAGAATGTTTGAAGCCGTTGGCAGACGGTTAGCAGACGGCTTGAGCAGCCTTCTGAGTTATCGCGATCTGCGGAATAGCGAAAAATTTCTCGATAATGTCGTGGAACATCTTCCCAACATGCTCTTTGTAAAAGAGGCCCGGACCCTCAGGTTTGTCAGGTTCAACAGGGCCGGCGAACGCCTTTTGGGATACACCAGAGAAGAGCTGCTGGACAAAACCGATCACGACTTTTTCCCCAAAGAGATGGCGGACTTCTTTACAGCCTGTGACCGCAAGGTGCTTGACGGCGGGGAACTTGTGGACATCCCCGAGGAGACCATCCGCAACAGGCACGGAGAGGAGAAAATCCTGCACACCAAAAAAATACCCATTCCGGATGAAACCGGAATGCCGCAGTATCTGCTGGGTATATCCGAAGATATAACCAAACGAAAAAAACTTGAAGCGCAGCTTAGTCAGATCCAGAAGATGGAGGCGATCGGCCAATTAGCCGGCGGTGTGGCCCATGACTTTAACAATATGCTGGGGGTTATCATTGGTCGTGCCGAGCTGGCCCTGAAAAAGGCGAGTTCGGATAATTTCCTGCGCAGACATCTTGAAGAAATCCTTTCAGCCGGTCTTCGATCATCGGAAATTACGCGGCAGCTGCTGGCCTTTGCCCGAAAACAGACCATTGTGCCCGAAATTCTTGAGCTGAACAAAACCGTCAATGAAATGCTCAAACTGCTCCGAAGGCTTATTGGTGAAGATATTGACCTGGCCTGGCGGCCCGGGTCAGATTTATGGAAGGTAAATATGGATCCTTCCCAGATTGACCAGATTCTGGCCAACCTGTGTGTCAATGCCAGAGATGCCATTGGAGGCGTCGGCATGATCACGATTGAAACGCAAAAAGCTGATTTTGACAACGCCTACTGTGCTGACCATGAGGGATTTTCCCCGGGTGAATATGTCATGCTGGCAGTCAGCGATAACGGCAGCGGGATGGACAAACAGACCAGAGATAAAATCTTCGAGCCGTTTTTCACAACAAAAGCGTCGGGCAAGGGCACCGGGCTAGGGCTGGCCACCGTTTACGGTATTGTCAAACAGAACGCCGGCTTCATCAATGTATACAGCGAGCCGGGGCACGGCACAACCTTCAAGATTTACTTGCCCCGATATGCTGTCCAGACCGAACAGATAAGGGAACAAATTCCTGTGAGTCCAACGGCCGGGGGAGATGAAACCATCCTGCTGGTCGAGGACGAGTCCGCAATTCTGGACATTGTAAAACAAATGCTGGAAGAATTGGGTTACACCGTATTCTCTGCCTCGACACCTGGCGAGGCTATCTTAATTGCAAAAAAGAACCCCGGTGTGATCAGCCTGCTGCTGACCGATGTGGTCATGCCTCAAATGACAGGCCTGGATTTATTGAAAGAGTTAACTTCCTTTTATCCGGAAATCAAATGTCTGTTCATGTCCGGCTATTTAAGCAACGTCATCGCTCACCATGGAGTGCTGGATGATGGCGTTCATTTCATTCAAAAACCTTTTTCAAGAAAGAACCTGGCAGCCAAGGTGCGCAACGCTCTGGATATGAAATCCGGTTCAAATAAATTGCTGTAGGCAGACCGTATCCTGTTTTTAATTCAATTTTTAACCCCTTGTCCATAAAGGACCGAAGTGCGTCGTTTCAGGTTTACAACCAGAACGCCTGTCACGATGAAAAGAATTGAAAGAGAAAGATAGGGCGTGACAGGTTCGTTCAACAAAAGGACACCGAAAAGAACACCGAAAAGCGGCATGATAAAGACAAAAGAATGCAGGGCCGTGGCCCCGAATCTCTGGAGCAGGCTGTTCCAGACTAAAAAACCAAAAGTTGCCGTAACAAAGGACTGGTAGAGCATGGCACTGATGATCACACGATCAATCCTGACAATCATGTGGCCGTCCCAGAGCAGGCCGCCGATAAAAAAGAACGGCACTGCAAACATCATGGGAAAAAGCGTGATCTGTAAAAAATTGTATTCCGCATTGATCCGCTTTACAAAAACAGCGCTGATACTCCAGAAAACAACGGCAGAAAGAACCATACCGTCCCCTGTTTTAAAATCATAGTTCAGATCCGGCGCATCCAGAAAAAGAAACAACACACCAATGAACCCCAGAAAAATGCCCACGCCTTTCCTGAGTGTGAACCGGTCTTCAGGAATAAAAAAATGAGCCAGAATCATGATAAAAAAGGGCAGGACATTTGCAATCAGGACCCCGTGGGAGGCGGTTGTGTTCTTTAAACCGTGATAAAAAAGCGACAGCTGCACCACAAAAATGGCGGCAAGAATAGCTGTCTGCCCCAATTGCCTGGCAGACAGCTTTAAGGGAATCTTTTTCATCCGGGCCCAGCAGAGAACAGCCAGGGAGGCCGCGCCAAAACGGATACCGGCGGATGTAAACGCTCCCAGACCGGTAAACGTCAATTTAATGGCCACGGCATTTCCGCCAAACAGCATACAGATAAAAACACTTAAGGCCATGGCCTTGATCGTCATGTCATTGTTCTGTTCCACTGGATTTTGCAAGACCGGCTCCGTGATAAATTTCAGGATGTGCCCAAGGCATTATACCTTGAATTGAATTCGCCAAGTGTATCCAAATGTGATCTTTAGGTAAAGCTTTTTTATTGTGTGTCCAATCATCCCTGACACAAATTTATTGTAAATAATGAATATTTTATTGACAATTCACAAAAAAGAGCTTAATTTATCCGCAACATTAAAGAGAGACAATATTTAAACAGACAGGCGGCTTATGGCTAAAGACAAAGAAACCATCAGAAAACAGATACTCTCCGCAGCTGAAAAAAGAATCAGCCAATACGGATTTAACAAAACCACCATGAGCGAAATAGCCCAGGACTGCAACATGTCTGCCGCCAATATTTATCGTTTTTTTAACAGTAAACATGATATTGCCGCTGAAATGGCCCTTCAAAGTTTTGACCGGGCAGAACAGCTGATAAAAACAATCGTCAGAGACCCGGATATGGCGCCGGTTGACAAGTTAAAGACTTTTACGCTTGAAAAGCTCAAGCAGAACTATGAAATGTTTGAACAGCATCCCAAATGTTTTGAAATCGTCAATTATATTATTGAAGAACGTGAGGACTTAATTGACGATCATAAAGAAAAGATCATATCCTATCTTGCTGAGATTCTGGCTGAAGGAAACCGCAGCGGCCTGTTTGATATCAGCAACATTCTGGCTGCTGCCGATACGTTTTCAAAAGCGCTCACCCTGTTCCACTGCCCGGTATTTATGAACATGTATACCCAACAGGAAATGGAAGCCTCTGCCGTTGAGGTGGTCACCCTTCTGGTAAAAGGACTTGAAAAGCGGTAAAAAATTTTACTGTTTCTGTGAATATTATGAAATAAATTTACTATTCATTATTCATTTTTTAAAACAATGAAAGGCAAAAGAACAAATGACATACCTTGAACAGCGTCTTGGAAACATGGTCATTAAATATCGTTGGTGGATCCTTGTTTTAACCATCCTTTTTGTGGGTTTTGCTTCATCGGGAATGGGGCGGTTGACCTTTTCCAGTGATTCACGGGTGTTTTTCAGTGAAGAAAACCCCCAGTTAAATGCCCTGGAGGCTCTGGAAAACACATTTACCAAAGATGATACGGTTTTATTCACCCTTGCGCCCAAAGACGGCAATGTCTTTACATCCAAAACCCTTGCCGCCATTGAAGAGCTGACCGCCCAGTGCTGGAAGATCCCTTATTCCAGCCGCGTGGATTCCATTACCAATTTTCAGTACACTTACTCTCAGGATGATGATCTGATTGTGGAGGACCTTGTACAGGATGCACAGGCATTGTCCAAAGAAGCCATCCTTAAAATCCGGCAGACCGCCTTATCAGAGCCCCTGCTGCTGAACCGCCTGGTTTCACCCTCCGGCCATGTGACCGCTGTAAATGTCAACATCATTAAACAGGATGACGGCAAAGATATCGCTGACATTGTTGTGAAGCATGTCAGGGAATTAACAAAAAAATTCACGGCAGAACATCCAAATATTGATGTCTATCTGACCGGCGGCATCCTGGTGGACAAAACATTTGAAGAAGCCAGCAAAAAGGATATGAGCACCCTGGTACCCTTGATGTTTGCCGTTCTTGTCATTATCATGGGCCTGGCACTGCGTTCTGTTTCAAGCATCCTTGCAACCTTGATGATTATTATGTTTTCCATACTCTGCGGTCTGGGATTGGCCGGATGGTCAGGCATTGTTTTAACCAGCCCGTCCGCTAACGCACCCATCATTATCATGACCCTGTCCGTGGCAGACAGTATCCATCTCCTTGTCACCATTCTTCAACAGATGAAGCAGGGCCTTTCAAAAACCCAGGCCATTAAGGAATCTCTGCGAATCAACCTTCAGCCGGTTTTTCTCACCAGCCTGACAACAGCCGTGGGTTTTTTAACCATGAATTTCTCAGATGCGCCGCCTTTTCGTGATCTGGGCAACATTGTTGCCATGGGCATCACAGCGGCTTTTTGTTTTTCCGTCCTGTTTTTGCCTGCACTGGTGGCGGTTGTTCCCTTCAAGGTAAAAGCAACACCCACAAAAAAAGCCCACAAACCCTGTGACAAAATTGCCCGGTTCAACATCAGATATCGGCGGTATCTTCTGCCCGGGGCTCTCATATTATCCCTTCTTGTCACTATGGGAATTTCCAAAATAGAACTGGATGACAATTTTTTAAAATACTTTGATCATCGGTATGATTTCAGGAAAGCCGCTGATTTTTTTGAAGAAAACCTTTCCGGCCTTAATATGATTGAATATTCACTGAACACGGATGAAACCAACGGCATTAATGATCCGGATTATTTAAACACTGTGGAAAAATTTGCCCAATGGTACCGTCAGCAGCCCAACGTTGTCCATGTCAGCACGATTACGGATATTATCAAACGGCTCAATAAAAACATGCACAATGATGATCCGGCCTTTTACCGAATTCCCAAAGACCGGAATCTAGCTGCCCAGTATTTTTTATTGTATGAAATGTCGCTGCCTTTCGGCCTTGACCTGAACAACCAGATCAATGTAGAAAAATCCTCCTCCAGAATGACAGTTTTTTTAAAAGACACAACATCCAAACAAATCAGGGAAATGGACGACCGGGCCCGGGAGTGGCTCAAAGCCAATGCACCTGAAAAGATGTTTACCTACGGCACCGGACTGTTTATTATTTTTGCACACATCTCTGAAAGAAATATCCACAGCATGCTGTGGGCATCATTTGGTGCCCTGGTATTGATCTCCGGCCTTATCATGATGGCCCTTAAAAATGTCAAGCTGGGCCTGATCAGTCTGCTGCCCAATCTGCTGCCGGCATTCATGGCGTTCGGCATATGGGGTCTGACAGCTTCCCGTGTCGGGCTTGCCCTGTCCGTTATGGTAGCCCTGACACTGGGAATCGTTGTGGATGACTCGATCCATTTTATGAGCAAATATCTCAGGGCCAGACGGGAATACAACATGTCGGCTTCCGAAGCCGTCCGCTATGCATTTAACACCGTGGGGACCGCCCTGTGGGTAACCACGCTTATCCTGACCGCAGGATTTACGGTCCTCTCTTTTTCAGGTTTTAAAGTCAACTCGGACATGGGCATAATGACTACCATCACCATTGTTATCGCCCTGGGGTTGGATTTCTTTCTTTTACCCGCATTACTTATGAACACGGAAGGAATAACAGATGAAGAAAACAGCTTTGATCATAGTAATTATGCTATTGGTCTTACCCTGGAACCTAAACGCTCAACAAAGTCCTGAAGAAAAAGGGCTCACGATTGCCGTCCAGGCAGATATTAAGGACTCGGGGTTTGAAGATTTCAGCGCAGACATGGAAATGATCCTGAAAAACAAACACGGACAGGAAAGCCGGCGGTCCATCCGTATTAAAACCAAAGAGGTTGACAACGACGGGGATAAGAGTTTATCCATCTTTGATAATCCCAGGGATGTAAAAGGCACTGCATTTTTGACCTATTCCCACAAAACAGGCGATGATGACCAATGGCTCTATCTTCCGGCACTCAAACGGGTAAAACGGATCAGTTCCAGAAACAAATCCGGCTCTTTTATGGGCTCTGAATTCGCGTATGAGGATATTTCAAGCCAGGAAGTTGAAAAATACACGTACAAATGGATAACAGATGAAGTCTACAATGGCCAGGACTGTTATGTTTTTGAGCGCTACCCGGTGGATAAAAAAAATTCCGGATATACCCGGCAGCGGGTCTGGATGGACAAAGCAGAATACCGGGCCTATAAAATCGATTACTATGACCGGAAAAATTCATTGTTAAAAACATTTACAGCAGTTGAATACCACCAGTACCTGAATCAATACTGGCGGACCCATAAAATGGTAATGGAGAACCACCAGAACGGAAAGACCACCACACTGCTCTGGTCAAATTATCGGTTCAAACAAG
>JBNKNP010000152.1:0-2127 GCA_050293905.1 Desulfobacteraceae bacterium
GGGACACCAACCGTTTCAAGCGCATCTTCAACCCGTTTTGCCACTTGATTTTCCGGCAGCCCCAGGCTGATCGGCCCAAAGGCCACATCATCAAAAACCGTGGGCATGAACAATTGGTCGTCCGGGTCCTGGGAAACCATACCCACCGATCGTCTCACTGCTTTCAGGTTGGCTTTACATAATGGATAATCACCAATCCGCACCTCTCCGTCAGAGGCGGTTAAACACCCGTTCAGGTGAAGAAGCAAGGTGGACTTCCCGGCACCGTTTGCACCGACCAGCGCCACGGATTCCCCATGGGTAATTTTAAATGAAATTCCGTTGATACCGATCGTTCCATCCGGATAAGCATGACACAGATTGTCTGCCAGAACAATATGGTGACTCATATGAAATACTCCGTTATCAGACTGCCGAGTTTCACCGGCAGATTGTTGTACCTGGCAAATATGAATAAAAACAGCCAGAAAAGAACAAATCTTATTTCCCGATATCCGAACACCGCGGTATTGTTAACGTGGATATGTCCGTCAAATCCCCGGCAGCACATGGCCCTATGGATTCTCTGGGCACGATCCATTGTCCGCAGAAGCAATTGGCCCAACAGGTTAATGAAAACGTTGAACCGCAGCTTGCCGGAATTAAATGAACGCAGCGATCTTGCCCGGATCATCCGGGAGGCCTCATCTGCCAGCACATACAAATAGCGGTATAAAAACAAGAGTTGAATGACAAACGGTCTTGGAACCTTGAGTTTTTCAAGAGCCAGGCACACACCATTGAATCCGGTCAGGCAGATTAATATCAAGGCAGCACTCACCGTCAAGACGAAGCGTATCAAAATGGAGAAAAAAGAAATCCAGCCCCCGGAGATCGAGAGCGAGCCGATCTGCACAAGGGGCTGGGTGTCCATAAACGGATTGAACATGCCGACTAAAATGGCAAAAGGAGAAACAATCAAAATTTTTTTTACCAGATATAGAAATGGCAGATCAGCAAGGATCACCATTGCCAAAGGAAAAATAACAAAGGGAATCATCCTGGAAATTTCATACTTCCCAAACGAAACCACCATGCAGATAAAAAAAATTGTAGTGATCAGTTTTGCACGGGGATCTATTTTATGCAGAAGTGAATTCCCGGATGCCAGTGCGTCCATATATCTGATGTCAAACAGTGAATTTTCAATTGCAGCCATTTTAAAATCCTGTCCTTATGCCGTTTTCCTTTTTTTCACTGCAAACCCGATAAAAGCGGCCAGGCAGAGGGTTAAAATTCCTCCCACGAAACCGGACACCGTTGTGCCGGAGTCAACTGCCGGCCATGATGCTTCAGCCTCTTCCGAATCGTGCGTGCCGGTCTGCTTAAATCCATAATCCGGAAGAAAGGCTGTTTTTTCCTGAAAAGCGGCCAGCGATGAGTGGACCCCTTTTTCCGGGCTGTCAAGTTCCTCTATCCCGGCAGTCCTGAACATGGCCCATTCAAGGCCATCAGGGTTTGCTGAAGCAAACCAGCTTAGCCCGCCACCAACGATTAAAGTCGCAACGATAAATCCGATCAGAACCTTTTGGATTGATATTTCCGGTTCTATGTTTGAGACAGCGGCTGGTTGAAGAATTTCAGGTCTGCTATTCCATACAAACAGAATGACCGCAGCAGTAATAGCGCCTTCCACGATTCCAATGGCCAGGTGGATCGGCTGCATCAGCATAACAAAAGTCGAAAACGGAAGTTCGGATATCCCTGAAAAAACCGTCTCAAGAACAACACAAAAAGCGCCGAGCTGAAGCCCGACAATGGCGGAAGCTGTCGCCCCGAAAGCCAGTGTCTGTGTTGTTGGATGGTCTTTAACAATCAATTTGTAGATTAGGGGATAGGCGACAAAACAGGGGAAGAATCCCAGGTTAAAAATATTGCAGCCCAATGCCAGCAAGCCGCCGTCTGCAAAAAACAGGGCTTGAACCGTCAGAACAGAAGCCATTGTCAGAAAGGCTGCATGAGGCCCCAGCAGGATAGCCAGAATCATACCGCCCCCCAGATGCCCGCTGGACCCTGTGCCCGGAATCGTGAAATTTATCATTTGGGCAGCAAAGATGAATGCACCGATAACTCCCATCAAAGGAACTT
>JBNKNP010000153.1:0-1726 GCA_050293905.1 Desulfobacteraceae bacterium
AAGCTGAACTTAGGACCATATTCGATAATACGCAAAAAACAGCCCTGCGTTTTTCAACCCTGAATTTGATCGATGAAAATGGGAATGTCTTTACCTGCTGTAACACCCAAAATGAGATAGAAGAAAAGGAACTGATCGAATTAACAAAAACCGGGCATGGACAGGATCATTTTATAAACTATGTGATGACCAGAAATGGAAACCTTAAATTTGTTGTCGGTTTAAGGCTAAGCCAAAACAATGGGCGAAATGTTTTTCTGACAGGCAGTATTGATCGCCGGACGACTGATTTATTTTTAGGAAAATTAAAAGTAAAGGATATTGCGGATGTCTATATCCTGGGCGAAGATAACCGCCTTCTGACACCATCGGTATATTTCAATCAGCAAACCTTTCAGGCCATTTTTCCTCCTTCCGCTCACCTTCCGCCGTCAAAGGCCTTACATGACCCTGTAATAAATAAAAACAATGAGGATTCAATTTTATTTTCCGGCACCAGCAATATTGCCGGAACAAAGATAAAACTGGGAATTCTTCTGTCAGGCAAGAGTTTTGAAACATTTATGGCCAGAGTCAGAAGACATATCAAGGTCATGGTTTCCCTTTCCATCCTTTTTATTTTGGTTCTCTTATTTGTATTGGTAACCTGGGTGGTACAGGTGTTATTCCGCGCAGACAAGGTCCGTCAGATCTATCTGACCCGGGCTGCCCGCAGCAGCAAAATGGCATCCATTGGGAAACTTGCCGCAGGCGTAGCCCATGAAATAAACAATCCCCTTGCCATTATCAATGAAAAAGCAGGCCTTTTGCAGGATCTTTTCGGTTTTCTGGAGGAGTATAAAAATGATGACCGGATTTCAGAGGCAGTGTCATCAATCATCAAGGCTGTCAATCGGGCCGGAACCATCACTCACAGACTGCTCGGCTTTGCAAGGGAAACTGATTCCTCCTTGCAGACCATCCGTGTGGAGAATGTGATTGAAGAGGTGCTGGGGTTTGTTCAAAAGGAAGTTGAATATAAACTCATTCAGGTTGACAGGCATCTTGGCAGCAATCTGCCCGATATCACAACTGACCCTGGAAAACTGCAGCAGATTCTGCTCAATTTGATCAACAATGCCGTTGCCGCCATGGATGAAAGAGGAATCTTAACCGTTACAACCAAAAACAACAGCCTGGAACAGAGTATAGAAATATATATTCAGGATAATGGGTGTGGTATTTCAGAAGAACACCAGAAGAAAATATTTGAACCGTTTTTCACAACCAAATCAAAAATCGGCGGCACCGGTTTAGGCCTCTCCCTGACCTATGGTCTCACCCGGGATCTGCACGGCACCCTTGAATTTGAAAGCGATGCCGGCGTGGGCACGACGTTTACCATAACACTTCCCTATACAATTGAAGAAAAAACATGAGGAACAGTATGGACGTATTATTAGTGGATGATGAAAAAGAACTGGTTTCAACCCTGGCCCAACGACTCTCTTTCAGAGGCATAACAGCCGACTGGGTAACCAGCGGGCAGTCTGCTCTTGAATCCATAAAAGAAAAAAAATACGATATTGCTGTTCTGGATATAAAGATGCCGGGAATCAGCGGTATTGAACTTGCCGAAAAGATTAAGCTGACCCAACCGGCTATCAAGATTATTTTCTGCACAGGCCAGGGTGCCGCTTCAATTTCTTTGACAGATGCTGTTAAGGAAAACGGGTGCGATACCTTG